>JBOFTL010001227.1:0-7844 GCA_051652045.1 Microcoleus sp.
ATTGGTAATGTTGGCAGTGACGATCGAGCGATCGGCATTTAAAGTAATGGTAGCATTTCCCGCACCATTAATATTAAAACCTGCCGTATTAATTGCACCACCTGCTGCCGGGGCTTGAATTGTCACCGGATTGTTAAAAGTAGCACTGCTGCTGAAAGTAATAGTTCCGTTGGTAGCCGCATTTCCTACATTAATTTGAGAAAAAGTATTGCCTAAAGTTGTCGTCCCGATATTCGCATTTAAATTGGAATTTAGCGGGATAAACTCCAGCAAACCCGTGCCATTAACTCGACTCAAAGGATTGAGAATTATTTTGTCAGCTTGCAGCCTTACCGTACCGCTGCCGCCCGTTGTCGAAGGATTAATCGAACCGCCTCTCAATGCAATTCCTTCGCCAGAATTGCCAGTACCGATAATTGTAATATTTCCCGTTCCTAGGGTTTGCAAGCGAGGGTTATTGCCTTCACTGCGGCGGATCGCAACACCGTCAGCATCGCCCGTACCGGTAATCCTAATATTGCCGCTTCCCGAGGTTTCGATAGTTGCAGTTCCCCCGTTAGGGCTGCTGATATCGACAGCATTATGAGAGCTGCTAGTACCTGTTAAATTGATGTTACCACCGGCGGTACTTAGCGTTTGGCTGAAAGCAATTCCCGAACCTCTAACTGCACCTCCGTTACTGGTGCCGGTAACTTGAATGTTTCCGGTGCCTGTGGTTTGGATTTTGACACCCGTAATTTCTACTCCCCTGCTGTCGATTTGGGGGGAAGTAGTGCTGCCTTCAATATTAATATTTCCGTTAGCGGCACTAACAGTAGAGTTGCCCGCACCATCAAACAGAAATACTCCCGTATTGTAACTGCCTGAAGTACCGCTAGCACTGCCGTTAATGGCAATATTTCCCGTACCGCTAACTTGTAAATTGCTGTACTCAGTATTTACTCCTCTGTCATTAACACCGCTGCCCCGAATCGAAATATTACCGCTACCTGCACTGAGGTTGCTGTTAAGAATATTCACTCCTCTGGGATTAGTTGTAGTGCCGCGCGCTGCCTCAATTGAAGGATTGCTGCCACCGCCAATAGTAATGTTGCCACCTTTAGTATCGATCGTAGCTCGATCGAGGTAAATTGCTCCGGCACCGCTGCTGTCAGCGTCAGCATGGAGAGTGACGCCCATAGTATTTGTCACGGGCGAAATTAGAGAGTTTCTGACAGTAATCGTATCGGCAGCTTTTAAAGTTACGCTCTCCGTACCCGTGATGTTAAATCCGCCTGTATCGATCGTACCAGTACCGACGGGCGATCGCACAGCGATCGGCGCATTAAAACTTACATTGCCCCCAAAAGAAATCGCCCCGCTGCTGTCATTGCGACCGATTAAAATTTGAGTAAATCCTACCTTAATAATCCCGAGATCGCTGGTATTTAAATTCAAATTACTGTTGTTAGCAGTTCCCCCAACAGTTATTCCCAAACTCGGAGTTAGGGGCTGCAATAACAGCGTACCGGTACCTTGAATGAATCCCCCTAAATTCATCTCATCTGCTGTCAGGCTGACGCTGCCGCCGACACCTAAATTCGTTGCTGGATTGATGGCAGCGCCGTTATCGATGCCAATGCCATCTAAAGTTCCCGTTCCCGTACCTGTAAGAGCAATATTTCCTGTTGCCGATCGCAAATAAGCACTGTTAGAAACATGAATTCCGTAGCCTGTGGGTGCGCTAGTATTTCCTGTAATATTGATATTACCGCTGCTAGATGTAATATTAGTATTAGTACCGTCGATCGAAATGCCATCGCTGCGAGAAGTAGTAGCGCCACCAGTACCTGTCAGAGTTATCGTGCCGCTATTAGCACTAATTTGGCCGCCATTACTAATCGCAATACCGTTATTTAATTGCGAACCCGTGCTGCCGTTTCCAGTTAGTGAAATCGAACCAGTTCCTGTTGCTTGCACGCTGCCACGATCGATCGCAATACCGTGGGTTTCAGTGCTATTTCCGCCCCCGATTCCAGTCAGGGAAATGCTACCGTTTTCGGTACTGACTGTGCTACCGATGCCAGAAATGGAAATTCCGCGATCGGCTTCTGTACCGTTAGCGCTAGTGCCGATTATAGTAATAGTACCATTGCCGGATGTTTGAACTTTGCTGCCGCTAGCAATAGAAATGCCGTCATAATTGCTTGCCGTACCGAACAATCCCGTACCGCGCAGGGAAATATTTCCCCCGCCAGCATTGAGAGTAGAATTGTTAAGTAAAATGCCTGTATAATTCCCCGGCGCGCCCGTAGCGGGGGTAGTTAGCGGATTGCTACCACCACCTAAAATAATGTTGCCGCCGCCGGAAATTAAGGTGGCATCGGTGAGGTTAATTGCACCTCCATTTAAGCTGTCTGTATCGGCATTAAGGGTGATATTTCCGCCGCTGGTGGTGATATTTTGCGTGACGGAAATTGTGTTTTTGGCTTGCAAGTCGATCGACCCGGTTCCTAAATTAGTAAGCGCCCCCTCTACTAAAATATTATTGTCAGCTTGCAGCGTTAAAGAGTTACTGCTGTTCCAATTAATAGAACGCTGTCTGACTGTAATGTTGCCGGGAGCGTTAAAATTAGATGCAGTGGAAATAGTAACATTACCTAAAGCTAGGTTAGATAGCAGCGTGGGTACCGATATTGTGGAACTAGCCTCAGTAGCAGTAAATATGCCGCCAGTTAGCGTGCCGCCACTGTCGATAATTGGAGCAACCGGATTGACACCGATCGTGATATCTGTAGGATCTAAAAGTAACGTTCCCACATTACCAAAGGGCGATCGCAAATCCACCAATCCTTGAAAATCTAAGTTTTGTTTGCCCGAAACTTCTACAAAACCTCCATTACCGAAATGCGAGCCGCCGCGCGCGCTAATATTCCCTAAAAATCGAGTAGTTTCATCGGACCAAATTGTCACTCGTCCGCCGTTTCCGTTGAGCAAAGCATCGGCATTAATTGTGGAATCGCTGCTGGTAAAAGTTCGCAGTGCGTTGGGGATAGTTCCTTGTCCTTTGTAATCGCCACCAATTCTAATCGTACCTCCACCATTAGTACCGGAAGCATTAATATTTGCCCCGACAACTGCCACTTGAGAACCGATAATATTGACCTCTCCTCCAACTCCCGAATTGCCAGTTTCAGAAACATCGATCGCCCCGGAAGCGATCGCGGTACCATTAGTTGTAGGAATCGACTGTCCGCCCGCTGTCAACTGCACCGTACCGTCGGAATTGACTTGCACTCCGCCTGCATGAATTTCCCCACTTCCTGTCAGCAGTTGAGGGATTGTCGCAATGGGAACTTCGGGATTGCCCGCAGGTAATTGAGCGCTATTTATTGGTTGAATTTCTAAATTTAATAAATGTCCTGGTTGGCTGATTCTGACTAAACTTGCTCCCGGTACGGCCGCGATCGTAATTTGTCCCCCCGGTGCCGTCAACTGTCCTGAATTTAATACCGCACCGCCCAACAAATTTAAAGATTGTCCGGGCTGTACAGCTAAATTACCAAGATTAACAATGCTTCCAGGTTGACTTGCGGTAAATGCAAAACTATTTGGAGTTCCTGTTAATAATAAATAGTTATTAGAGCCGATCGACTGCAACCAATTATTGTTATCGAAACCGATACCGTTAGCCGTAGTAGCTGTAAATGCTGCGGGTACGTTCAAGCTGGCATTTGGTCCGAAAATAATGCCGGCAGGATTGATTAAGAAAAGATTAGAATTTCCCCCAGTAACTTGCAGTAACCCGTTAATTAAAGAGGGACTGCCGCCTACGGTGCGTCCGAAAATATTTCTAATATTTGGATTGGAAATAAAGTTGGCAACTTGACCTTCGCTGATTCCGAATTGCTGGAAACTGTGGAACAGATTAGCACCGTTGCTAGAGGTTTTGCCCCCAGTGATGTCTAAGCGATTACCATCAGGCACAACTAACGTCCCCGTACCGTCGGCTGCGGGTACTATCTGCGGAGTTTGAGCGCTTGCAGGCCCTAATTGAAAGTATGCGACTGTTGTTACAGTAAGTACAGCTTGTAGCGGCCAGAAGCCGAACACCCTATTGAGGCTTTTCATAGTTTTGTTGAACGTTTAGTTAAAAAATGAAACTCCGCGCTCGCAGAACTCAGATATCGATCTTAATCGATCGCAAATATAAAATTTGTGGCAATTTCAAGACAAATGTCATATTTAGATAATATCTCCTCCGGTTTCAAATATTCTAGAAGTTAAGTTAAACTTAACTCTTAGCTCGTGAAATATTCAGATTCGTGCATCTATGAGCATCCAAAATCGCATCCCAAATCCCCACCAGACTTTAACAGAGGTCGCTACTGGTGTCGAGCATAAACTGAAAGAGCGCCTGTTACCTCATCCCAATTACTTAAATGGAAGGACCCGAAAGTTCAACCATTTAAACATTAGCGGCAAAATTTGCTGCGGCTATGCACTCGCCCTTGCTGTGGCGATTGGGGGCACGGCAATCGGAATGCTAGTGGGCGATCGTTACTACCAAAAAAATGCTAGGATCGATAGCATTACAGCAGAAAGCCACTTATTAAGCGAGTTGCAGGCAACTTTGCTGCAAGCGCAAATCTCCCAGCAGCGATTGGCAATCTGGCTCAAAGAACCAAAAATATTCAACAAAAAATACCAGCAGTTAGCAAAAGATACAGCACTCTTGAAAAGCCTGCTGGCGGAAGTGAATTTCCAGCGAGACATCGCACAGACAGAAGGTTTGCAGGATTTTCTGAATAATTACGAATCGATCCTGACTGATTACATTCAAACATTAGAAACCGCGATCGCGCAAATCGAAGCTTGGCAAAAAAAACCAATAAAAGCAAGTACCAACGAAAAACTACTCTCGAACTTGGCCAAAGATCCGATCGGATTTCAAGTAGACAGTGCCACAAATAATTTAGCAGAAATTATTTTGCTGGCCCAACAGGAAGAAGAGGCAGCCCAGGAAGCTTTGGCAAGCGCACAAGTTTTGCGATCGCAAATAATTACCGTTAGCATGATACTTTCGGCCTTAATCGCAGGCATCCTCGCCCACTTGACAAATAGGGCGATCGTCCGACCGATTTCTGCGGTAACTAATATCGCTCAAAGAGTTACTGAAGAGTCAAATTTTGAGTTGCAAGTACCCTTTACTGGAAATGATGAAGTGGGAGTATTGGCAACTTCGCTGAATCAATTAATTGCCAAGGTTAACAATTTGTTAAATGAATTGAAAGCCGAACAAGAAATGCAGGTCATGCAAAATGAAAAAATGGCAACTTTGGGGCGGATGTTGGCTGGTGTGGCTCACGAAATTAACAACCCAATTAATTTCATTTATGCCAACATAGAACCCGCGAGAAATTACGTTGAAGACATTTTGCAGTTGCTCGAAACCTATGAAACAGAAATCCCCAATCCTCCACCACCAGTTTTAGCTTGTGTTGAGGAAATTGACATTGAATTTGCCAAAGAAGATTTGATGAAAATATTTCATTCGATGCAAGTAGGTGCCGAAAGAGCTAAAGCGATCGCACTCAGTTTAAAAGATTTTTCGCGACTGGATGCCGTCACACCTTCTCCAGTGGATTTGCACGCTTGTCTCGATAGCAGCCTGCTGATTCTGAACAACCGGATCAAACATCAGATTGAAGTAGTTCGCAATTACGGAGATATTCCCCTAGTAGAAGGATACATGGGTTTGCTGTATCAGGTGTTTGTTAATGTTTTAAGCAATGCGATCGACGCTGTGGAAGAACAAGTAAAAATTACCAAAAACACATCAGAAACCGCTGCCGAGCGATCGCAAACAGACTGTAAAACTGCGGAAGTATCTAGTTTTTTACCGAGGATTACAATCTCGACAGAATTAATGGACGGCGATTCAACGATCGTCCGAATTGCTGACAACGGTATCGGCATCCCGCCAGCCAGTCAAGCAAAGATGTTTGAAACATTTTTTACTACGAAACCTCGCGGTACTGGTACGGGTTTGGGACTCGCGATCGGTCGCGAGATTATAGTTAACAAACATGGAGGCACGATTAACTGTTGGTCGGAGGTAGGCAAGGGAACAGAATTTACGATCGTCCTGCCAATTAAACATTAGGGATAGTCGATCGTTGTAGTGCGAGCGTCCCCGCTCGCGATCGATTGATAGTTGATAGTCGATCGTTGACAATTAAAGCACTTTTTATATGAGTGAGGCACTCAAAAATCGCAGGTAGGGACACGGCACTGCCGTGTCCTTGTGAGGATTGTTCTATCGACCGATATACCTCATAAAATTGTAATAAGCTGTAACAATTATTACGATGTTCGGTCGATTACAATTAAGATCGGTAAGGGCGGTTTACCAACTATATTGGCTGACAATTGACTGGCTGACAATTGACAATCTGAAAGGGAGCATCTCAGTTTTTCATTTACAGTGCGAGCGTCGGGAGCTCGCGTGCTTGTACAACCACGCGAGCGGGACGCTCGCACGGAAGATAAAAAATGCTTCTTGCAAAACACAGATGCTCCCATCTGAAAAACCATTCCCAAAAAAGTTTACCTGCAATTACAACAAGGAGCGAAAATTATGGGACTATTTGACCAAATTTTAAGCGCGATCGACGATCCCAACCAACAAGCAAATCCGAATCAGTTGGGCGGCATTCTGGGTGCAGTAGAACAATTGAGTGGCAGCCAAGGAGTTGATAGCGGCACGACTCAGCTAGTAATGTCAGTTTTGGGATCTCACGTGCGATCGGCTTTACAAGACGTGCGATCGAATTCTGGCGACGCACAAGCTCAAGAAATTGTCAACCAATTTAGCGGGACAAATCCCAATTCGCAAGCAGTTCAAGCTTTATTTGGAGGCCAAATCGGGCAAGTAGTTGAAGCGGTTTGTCAAAGAACAGGTTTGAACAGCGAAACCGTACAAGCAATGATTCCGGTGTTAGTACCTTTGGTGTTGAATTTATTACAAACTGGCAGCAATACTCAAAATCCCAACCAAGGTGGTAATCCGGTTTTGAGTGCGTTTTTAGATGGAGATGGAGACGGTGATGTCGATATTACCGATGCTATGTCGATGGCCGGTCGCTTTTTAAACCAGCGTTAATTTCTGTTGAGAATTCCAGGCTAAATTAGCGGTCGATCGATCTTTTTTGGCAAGGGCGATCGCAGGAATAAATTTGGTTTCAACTCTGTGTCAAGGTACGTAGTTGCGCAAAGCGCGCTCTTTCCTAATATAAGCTAAGAGCGCTAAAGCGCAACTACATACCTAATTTATTTGACGACAATAAAACTACCCTGCTTTTTAAGGGGGGCTGGGGGGGATCTAGACTCGGCTCCAAGTGAGATAGATCGAAGATCTTAGTCTTAAATTGACACCTCTGAACGCTGTCGCTTTCCTACCTCGATCTGCGTACCGAGTCTTGCCTGAAAAATGCTGTATTTAAGCTTGCAAGGGGTGGCCGCAGCTACTGCAAAAACGATCGCCCTCTGATATTTTTGCGCCGCATTGAGAACAAAAATGCTTTGCCGCTGGTGCAGAATTCCCGATTTGCACCGACATATTTCCCATCCGCATTTCCATCTCACCCATTTGCATCGGCTGCATCGGTGACATCGGTTTCATCGGTTCCATCGGCTTCATCGGTGCCATCGGTGCCATCGGAGGTACGCCAGTTTCTGTTAGTGGTAATTCCTCTGCTGCTGTGAGAGAAGGAGGGGAATTAAGGGCGATCGTACTGTTACCTTGTACTCGCACAAAATATTGCCCTTGGGCCGACTCAATTCGCAAAATTACCCCCGATGCA
>JBOFTL010001228.1:0-3669 GCA_051652045.1 Microcoleus sp.
CGCTACCCAGCAGGGAATTGCCCTCGATCGAAATTAGGGAAATCGCGGGTACCACCACTGATGCCAAGAAACCCAAGCAGTCTCTAAAATTTTAGTGGCAGCTTCTGGAGTGGTTTTATCTAAAGGCACAGACATTTGAGCCCACAAGCACCGTTGGTCTTGAATATTTCCCTTTCCCAAAAGCCAAAATACCAGTCGATCGAACCGCAAATCTTGAGTGTTCCGATTGTATCTAAACTGTTCGGCATCTACGGTGGCACCGCCGCGCGGATTGATGCAAGAACTCAAATAAAGCCGATTTTGCTGCTGCAAAATCCCGTGATAGCCCACCCCCGCAATATTAGCAA
This sequence comes from Microcoleus sp., assembly GCA_051652045.1. GTDB lineage: Bacteria > Cyanobacteriota > Cyanobacteriia > Cyanobacteriales > Microcoleaceae > Microcoleus. The sequence continues at coordinate 348 of JBOFTL010001228.1, forward strand.
CTGTTAGTTTACCAGGAGATGACTTAAGAATAGTATGTCCTTTCATCATACTTGCAATATCCCCATTAGTTCCCAGCACGTAGCGCATTTCTACTTCCAGAGAAATGCTATTTTTTTGGTATTGATACTTTCTGCCCACTTTTACCTGAGAAGTCTCGGCGATTTGCAACGGCACACTCTCCACCATTTGCCAATCGGCAAGCGGTACGGATTCGGGAAAATTATACTCTACTGTGGCGCGATCGCCTGAATTTGGATAGAAAATAGATTTTCCAGCTACCAACAAAACCCCTCCTAAAGTAACCGCCAGCAGGGAAATTCTCACTGGTTTCCAATAAGTAACAGCCATTAAATAAGTCCACCTGATTTAACGTAAAATCTCACTAATACCAAAGTTTTCTGAATTGGTATTCTGCCTTTTTTCTTCCGATTTAGGTTTTAGGTTTTAGGTTTTAGGTTTTAAATTAGGGCATGGGGCATAGGGCATGGGGCATGGGGCATTCTCCCCCTCTCCCCCTCTTTCCTCTTCCTTCTTCCCTCTTCCTTCTTCCTTCTTCCTTCTTCCTTCTTCCTTCTTCCTTCGTTTTATCAATTTGGCTTTTCCTTATTTTGCGGTTCGTTCCTCAAGATAGCGAACCAACAGAATGCCCCGAAAATCATTACGGAAATCATCGAAAAAATGACCGAACCGTTGCCTTCATGCCAGTATTTAAATGCTTCCGGTTGGGATAGCGATACCAGCACTGCCATCAAGCCTACTCGCGCCGCATTTACTACAAATGCAATGATTACTGCTACGATCGGCACGATAATTTTCTGCGCCACAGTTGTAGGAAACATTAGCAAAAATACTACAGCCAATCCCACTAATTGCAGAATCGCATTGACCCCTGAACAGCCGTGATATACCTCCACAGAACCTTGGGGCAATCTCAAATAAACTCCTTGGCGCATCACTTCAAACCCTAAATAATGCAGGAGAAAAGCCGAAAATTTAGCTGTTAATTGAGCTACATCAACAAATACTCCGATCGCCCCTGGAGGAATTGCCGTATATCCCAGAATTAGTAATTCTTGCCAATATTGTTTCAGTCCTTTCGTCCCCGAAGCTAATAAAGCCAAACTGAGTCCAAACAAGAAAGGCGCCAGTCTCAGAAAAAAATCGTATCCCGATATTGACGAACTTTTCAGCAGTACAAAAGCAATTAATCCAACACCCAAACAACTGCCAACAATACCGCTTTCTAAGTTGAGGGCTTCGTGCCTTTCCCAAATGAGAAATGCTACGACTCCCCAAAACAGCAACATCGTGCCGAATAAGTCGGTATTTTCGGTGCGAGAAATTAGTGTTAGGTGCAGGGCGATCGCGCCTGCTGCTATCCCCAACAGCCAGTATTTAGGTTCTTGTAACTGTTTGAGCCAGTTGATTTCGGTCATGGTTTATTCCCTCCTCAGCAGTAGAAGCCTCCAAAATCCCTAAGTTCGTAACTTTAGTGGAATTATCAGCTACAAAGGGTTGAATTTATACACAGCCACCTATTTTTTAGCTAAATCTTCACAATTATTGACAATTTGCAACCGATGCGCTCTTCAATCTTTTGCATCATTTGTAGGTCGCGCAGATTTGTAGGGTGCGCGCTGCGCACCTTACACTTCTTAAAGTTGATTTGTAGGGTGCGCACTGCGCACCTTACGCTTGAAATCATCGTCTGACAAACATTGCTGTCAACACTCAGCAGTTATCGGTCATTAGTCAGCAGAAAAACAACTCTCAACTCTCAACTATTATTGATGAGCGTAAACCTTGCGGTAATAATTTTGATATTCTTCCGAAAGCAGCGGTTCCCACCATTCGCGATTAACTAAATACCATTCCACAGTTTTCCGCAAACCTTCTTCAACCGTTACAGAAGGAGTCCAACCCACCTCAGTTTTAATCTTAGTTGCATCAATTGCGTAGCGCCGATCGTGCCCCGGTCTATCTTTAACAAAGGTAATCAATTTTTCGCAGGGACGCACAGGCAAATCGGGTGCTAATTCATCCATTAACTGGCACAGCATCTTGACTAGATCGATATTTTTTACCTCATTGTTGCCGCCGACATTGTAAGTTTCTCCGGGCTGACCGCGATGAATTACTGCATCTAAAGCGCGACAGTGATCGAGAACAAACAGCCAATCTCGCACGTTTTGACCGTCACCGTAAACAGGTAGCGGTTTGCCCAATAACATATTGATGCACATCAACGGAATCAATTTTTCCGGGAAGTGATAGGGGCCGTAATTGTTAGAGCAATTTGTAATAATTGTCGGCATTCCGTAGGTGTGAAAATAGGCGCGGGCGAGGTGATCGCTGCCGGCCTTAGAAGCAGAATAAGGACTGTTAGGCGCGTAGGCAGTTGTTTCTGTAAATGCCGGATCTTCCGGACTGAGACTGCCGTAAACTTCATCAGTAGAAACATGGAGAAAAACCCCCCCTAACCCCCCCTTATCAAGGGCGGGGACAAGAGATGTTCCCCAATGTTGGCGGAAGGCTTCTAATAAGGTGAAAGTTCCGACAACATTGGTTTGAACGAAGGCACCCGGCCCTAAAATCGATCGGTCAACGTGAGATTCGGCGGCGAAATGGGCGACGGTGTTGATGTTTTCTTCCGCAAGCAACTTATCGATTAAAGCTCGATCGCAAATATCCCCTTGCACGAACCGAAAATTATCTTTTCCTTCCCAACTTGCCAGAGTTTGCCTGTTGCCGGCATAGGTTAAAGCGTCGAGTACCACCACTCGATCGCCAGGATAGCTGCTGCACCAGTGATGTACAAAATTCGAGCCGATAAATCCAGCTCCTCCGGTAACTAACAACCGCTTCGGCGATCGCTCACTGCTTTGATTCCCGCTGTCAGCCATAACAATAATTATTTTTTGAGTAACTAAGTCTTTTCCAGACTAGCCTTAAAATTGTTGCGCTACCAAGTGTTTGCCACCTAAAATTTAAAATTTCCGAGATTTTACCGAGAATTTGCTCGTTTTTGCGCGATCGAACCGCCGGGCCCGCACGAGTTGAGGCTAGAAAATTAGCTAACAGGCGGGAATCCCCAGCCTATAATCTTTGATTTGGTGTGGAATGAGAGCCTCGCGAGGATATGAGCGATCCTCCAAGCGATGGAAAGGCTCCGCCAACCAGCTATGGAGGATGGCGACGAGACGATCGCTCATTGTAATAATTCTGGTAAAATACCCAGATCTTCGATCGCAGAATCACAATCTAGGTCTAGATAAAACAGTTTCATGTGACAAGTGGGGCCCGACGTATTCCTCACTATAA
>JBOFTL010001229.1:0-8457 GCA_051652045.1 Microcoleus sp.
CGCGAGCATCTAAAATGACTAAAGTCGATCGATGGTTGGCAGCATCATACATCAAAACTAGCAACCAACCATCATCCTCAGCAACAGCATCGGGACGCGCCACAAATACCGGTTCCCCCGCAAAACCGCGCGGTGCCGCACTCCAAATTTGCCTTTCTCCAGTCAAGAAATCTATTTTCAGAATAGCTTGCAACGGGGCATTTCCCGTCGGAGAATCTGCCGCACCAATGTAAAGATATCGGTAAGGTTCTCCGACATTTTGAGGGTGCAAAGTCGGAAACTCGCAGCACCGAGTTTCGATTACTTGATGCTCTACTTTCTTGTCTGTTAAATTCAGCTTAAAGCGCCACAATTCGCCCGCAGGAACTGTGCTAAAATCCAGCTCGCGAAAATCGCCATCTGGTTCTACAGTGGGGAATGATTCGTAACAAACTGAATCGACAAAGACATCACCGTTTTCTTCCCAAGCGTTGCAGTGGTGGAACACGAAACAAGGTTCAGTTTCTAAAATTTTCACCTCGTCGGTGCCGTTGCGGGGAATTAAAATTGCCTGCGTCGGCTTGTTAGGCGAAAATTGAATGCACTGGGCCGCACTCCGCATTCCTAACAAGAACAACAGCGGATTGAAGCTGACGGGATTTTGGAAAAATATGCAGTAATTTGGAGTAATTACCATGTCGTGCAAGAAGGCAAAACCCGGTATTGCATGGTCGTGTTTTTGCAAAAGTTTGCCGCTGGTGTCGAGTTCGTAAATGGTAATTACGCTAGACAAACCGGGCTTGACAGAAAAGTTAATCAATCTGTCTGATTTGCCGTTTTTCCCTTTTTCAATTCTCGGGTGAGCGGCGAAAGCTTCTCCCGGTTCCAAAATTCCATCTAAGGTATCTAAGCCGATGGTTTCTAGGGTATGCGGATCGAGTTGGTAAGGCTGTGCTGCTTCCCAAAGTGCTAATAGTTTGTCACCCCAATAAATGATGTTGGTGTTGGCAATGTTTTTGATTTTGATATCGAAGATGTTGCTCAGCCAGCCACCGGGTTTCTGCGTGCCGAAAACGCCTCGATGGAGAATTTTTCCGGCTTTTTGTTCGGCTAAATAGCCTTCGGTACGGACGAATTTGTTGCGGAAATAGGCGCGTCCTTCTGAAAGTGCGATCGAGCAAATCATCCCGTCGCCGTCAAAGGGATGGTGAATTCGCTGGCCGTTGATATCTAGCAATCCGGGCCCGTTGCGAAAGAATGTTCCCTGCAAGTCTGGGGGGATTGTGCCTTCGATTTCGTCAATCCAATATTCGGATTCGTTGGGTTGGGATTCGTAGCCGCGCTGCCAATCCGTGCGGGTGTATGATGTTTTTTGGGTCGGTGTTTGAGGTTGAGAAATTTGTAAGTTTGCCATCGATCGAATAAGTTTTGATTTTTTTTACCGCAGAGAAGAGAGAGTTTGTGAGAGAGTGAGAGAGGGGGGGACGGGGAGGAGGGGGAGAGTGGGAGAATTAACAATGCCCAATGCCCAATGCCCAATGCCCAATGCCCAATGCCCAACTATCAACTATCAACTATCAACTATCAACTATCAACTATCAACTATCAACTATTGTCGGAGTTTCTGACCTGACTGTGGGTACTAATTCGGGAAAGTATTCGGGCATAAAATGCTGTCCGCCCGGTTTGGAACTTCCCATTTCTGGTTCTAATATCGGTAGAGACTTTTGAGAGTCTGGTTCTGCGTTTTCCTTACTGTCGGCGGGCAGCCAACCTAGAAAGGGTAGTGGCAAAAGTGTGGACAGGTTGGTGATAACAACTAGCAATGCGAGGTTGTCGAAATTGCGATCGGTAATTCCCATCCAGTGGGTGAGAAGCGCACCGCTTTCGTAGGAGAGAAGTCCGGCTAGGTTGGTAACTGACATCAGCAGAGCAAATAAAGTTGCTTCGACTCCTGGAGGACACAACCGCGCGCAAAGTACCAGCACGGGCATATAAGCAATTTGTCCCATTACTGTCAGAATTAAGCTATCTCCAATGCTGAACCACTGGTCGCTAATTCCTAACGATCTGTTGGCGTGGGTTACTAACAGCAAACTTGTCATTCCTAAAGTAGTAGCAATGATTGTTGACCAGCCGAAAATTACTCTAAATGGAATTGTTTTGAGGAAGCGTTGAAACAACCAGATACCTGCGAGGGCGGCTATGCTGGTAACTAGGCGCACTCTACCGAGAAATTCAGGTTGGAATCCGAGTTCGTTGGTGGTGAAAAAGAAGAATGCGGAGTCTGATGTTGGTGTGGCTTGCCAGATAAATAGAAAGGCAGTAGGCAGCCAAATTGTTTTTTGAGTAACAGCTTGTCGCAGTTGTTGAAATTGGTGTTTGACTGTGGCAAAGTCGGTTTTTTTGCTAACTTTTTCTTCGGAAATCAACCACGCGGTTGCTGATACGATGAGGGGGAAAGATGCGGTGATTAAAAAGATGGTGTGCGTGCTGAAGTTTTGCAGCAGGGAACCGCTGAGGTAGGCGGTAATCAGTCCGCCGAGGGCTGATGCCCCCCACGATAGGGATTGCAGCGAACCGGCGTCGCTAACGGATTCTTTGCGGGCTCTCTCCACTACGAGGGAGTCGGCAATTACGTCGCTGACGGCGAGGGAGAGGGAACTTAGGGCGATCGCGCCTGTAGCTGCTAGTGGCGTGTGTACAATTGTTGCGAGGGCAATCCATGCTGATGTTCCCAACAGCCCGGAGAGGATGATGTAGGGACGCCTCCGGTAGCCGAAAATGGGCAATCCGTCGGACATGAAGCCGAATAGGGGTTTGATAATCCAAGGGAGGGCGACGACGCCCAGCATTGCGGAAACTTCGGCGGGGCTCATTCCCAATTCGTCTTTGAGAAAGAAGCTGACGGCCAAGCGGGCCAGTCCGAGAATGCCTTGAACGAAGTAAATCAGTAAAATGGCGATGAGTTCGGGGGTTGGCTCGTTCCCAAAGAATATTTTTTCTTTTAAAGATTCTTTGAGTTTCTTAGCGCCGGAGGGGGAAAGGAGCATTTGAGCAATATTTCTTAATGAATCTCAACATTTATAACACATTTTGAAGGCAGAAGGCAGAAGGCAGAAGGAAGAGGGAAGAGGGAAGAAGGAAGAAGGAAGAGGGAAGAAGGAAGAGGGAAGAAGGAAGAGGGAAGAAGGAAGAGGGAAGAGAGAAGAGGGAAGAGAGAAGAGGGAAGAGAGAAGAGGGGAGAGGGAAGAAGGAAGAGGGAAGTCAGGGTTTCAGCGATTAGAAATGTCCCGATCGCTTGCAGAGATTGCTAACATTATGATTAGCTGAATTTCAAGGAGTTTTTGTAGCAATGAAAGCAGAAATTAAAATTGTTGCTCTGGTAGTTGCTGGAATTTTAGGATTGGGAGCTAATTTAGCCTCAGCAATTCCTGTTGCTAATTCGCAAGGTGATTATCCGGTTCCGGCGGCGAGGGTGCGGGGAAACAGACAAGTAAATTGGGTAGTTGTTGACCCCGATCCGCGAGGGTTAAATTGCCGGATTGCTCAGAGGTTTCGATCGATCTCTGTAGATAGTATTGATGCACCTGCTGAGTTGTTTGAAAGGAACAAACACGATGTTTCGCAGTGGCCTGTGGTGATAACTTTTCGGCGGGGACAGCGCTTGCAAGCGGTGACGGGAAATAATGCAAATCAAATTGTAATTACCGATACTCAAGGCAAACCTTGGCTGCCAATTTTAACAGATAAGGGGAATTGTTTTGTGCGCGCCAACAGCCGTTTTATTAAACCGATTCGGGAAAATCCTACGACTCTCAAGCCATTAGAGTAACCTAGCAGGAAAACACTCAAAAAATCCTTTGGCTTGCGTTCAGCACTTGTTAGATACTGCTAATTTTACTTGCAACTACAATCGCCATGCCTGCCTCAAAAGCATCTCTAACAATAGTCAGACCCAACTCTTCGATCTGCTCGCTCAACCAATTCTTATTTAACCGCAACTTTTTGTAGGAACTAGCAGTAAATTCCCATTGAGTCTCCTGTTTGTAGTAGAGCAAATCATGCACCTCTACAAAATTCTGATGATATTCAAGAAAACAAGTTAAAATTTTGGTGTCATCACTTCGCACGGGAATAAAACGCTGATGTCCGCGAAGTTCCACAGAAAAATAATCGCGAAAACTCAAAACTAGCATTCCTCCCTCGACTAGCTGTCGGCTGATATCTAAGATTAAATTGCGAACAGCATCAAGAGAATCAAGGTGAGTTAAGGTGTCACCCATGCAGGTAACTAACTCCACTGGGTCTGTGATATATTTGGTAAAGTTCAATAGATCGTCATGAATTATCTGAATCGGCAGGTTATTAACCCGATCGCGCAAATGCGATAGTAACAAGTCACAAGCATCTATAGCAATAACTGAATAACCAAATTCTGCTAGTGGAATTGACTGCAATCCCGTACCGCAACCGAGATCGATTGCCAATCCCTTCGGAGCAGAATCGATCGCCAAAGAGTGAAACAAGTTGCGATTTCGCTCTTGAGCTGCGTTTTCATCCCCTACCATCCAGCTATAAATAGCTCCAAGATGCCGATCGTAGTGTTCTTTCGCATTATCCACCTGAAAACTCCTTTTTTGAAGCAATCATAAACTGCATCTAATATTGTAATTAGGTTGGCTATTGTATCAACTATAGTGTGCCAACTACGCATTTTCTTATTATAATGTATATAGCAATGCAGGGAGTAGTGTTAGATGATTATCAATCCTGAAAATGTGCCGGATAGTGCAGGTTCCAATTATCCCCAGCAATTCAAAGCTCTTGTTGCAGGAAGAGTGAAAAAACGCTTGGGCAATGCTGCCGGATTGCAAAATTTTGGGGTAAATTTGGTAAAACTGGCACCGGGAAGTTGTTCTGCTCTCCGACACTGGCATACCCGTCAAGATGAGTTTATCTATGTTTTGGAAGGCGAAGTTACTTTGGTAACAAATTCGGGTGAGGAAGTTCTAAAACCGGGTATGGCGGCGGGGTTTCCGGCTGGGGAAGCCAACGGGCATCACTTGGTTAACCGTACGAATTCGGATGTTGTTTATCTGGAAATGGGCGATCGCACTCCTGGTGATTCAGCTAATTATCCCGATGACGATCTAGTTGCTAAAGCTAGCGATAATGGCTGGACTTTTACTCACAAAAACGGCGATAGTTACTAAATATTAAGAGTCAACAGTTAACTGTAAATGCTCAACCCTCAACTGTCAACATTTTATGAGGATCAAAAAATCATGAATCAAGTCAATCTTTGGAGTTCTGCGGAACACGCTTTATGGTATCTTTCTCAAGCCGATCGCATCCCTCACCGCACGGAAGGTGAAGCTGTTTTGTTGGAAGAAGTGCCGAAAAATGCGCGGCGAATTCTGGATTTGGGAACGGGCGACGGGCGGTTGTTGGGATTGCTGAAGTGCGATCGCCCGGATGTAGAATTTGTGGCGATCGACTTTTCGCCGACAATGTTAGAAAAAGTCAGAATTCGCTTTGCTGATGATAAAAATGTCACGGTAATCGAACACAATTTTGACGAAACATTACCTAATTTGGGTAAATTTGATGCCGTGGTTTCTAGTTTTGCAATTCATCATGTTGAGGACGATCGCAAGCGTTCCCTTTACGCTGAGGTTTTCCAAACTTTGGAACCCGGAGGCATTTTTTGCAATTTGGAGCACGTAGCATCAGCAACTCCGGCTTTGCACGAAAAATTTCGAGAAGCACTTGGTATTAGCGATCGACCCGACGATCCGTCTAATAAATTGCTCGATGTGGAAACGCAATTATGCTGGTTTAGAGAAATTGGTTTTGGCGAAGTAGATTGTTATTGGAAATGGCGGGAAATGGCACTTTTAGTTGGGGTGAAACCTGTTTAGAAAATTTTTAAAGTTCGGCGATATTTCTAAGGTCATAGCACCGCCACATCCCTACTACAAACCGAAGTTGTTCGTAGTGAGGACTTTAGTCCTCAGATTTTATGCGGACTGAAGTCCCCACTAGAAACCTATTGAATTAAATTAAATCCGGTACTTTCGGTTTAATTCGGCGCTCGTACCAATTCATTAAAGGAGTAGAACTAATTCCGTGCAAAATCACAGAAATAGCGATCGTTGTAAAAGTAATCCAAGCAATTTGTTCTCCTAATTCGTCTTTTAAACCTTCTCCAAAAGCATAGGTTAGATAATAGATAGAACCGACGCCGCGAATGCCGAACCAACCGCACAGCAAGCGGCTTGCAGGATGCAAAGGACTCCCGATCGTACTTATCCAAGTTCCCAAAGGTCGAATCAAAAAAAACAACAATCCCGCAATTAACATCGTATCTGCTGCAAATGCCAGCATCGGTTCGATTCGCAACAGGGAACCTAAAATTAAAATAGTTCCTACTTCCATTAACTTTTCAATGCGCTCGGTAAAGTGCAGTTGAGAAAGCGGTTTTTCTGGGTCGCGATAACTGCGCTGCACGACAATTCCTGCTATAAAAACCGCGAGAAATCCGTAACCGTTGACTACTTCTGTGAGAGAATAGGTAAGCAAAATTGTACTTAGGGCAATGAAATCTTCCATTAATTCATCTACCGGGCGATAGCGTTGCAATCTTTTATCGATCCAAGTGACGGCTTTTGCTACTAAAATGCCCATCACAATTCCTGCTGCGATCGCCCAAATTAGATCGATCGCTACCCACTGCGAAAACCAGTTCGGCCAATTGCTATCTTTTAGGGAATAAATGCCAAAATAAACAAAGGGAAATGCTAAAGCATCGTTTAAGCCGCCTTCAGATGTTAAACCAAAGCGCAATTCATCGCGATCGTCTAAATGTGCTAGCTGAACTTCTGATGCTAAAACTGGATCGGTAGGAGCGAGAATTGCTCCCAATAAAATCGCCACTCCCCAATCTAAACTTAAAAAAAAGTGAGCGATTACGGCAATGGCAAAAATCGAAATAGGCATTAAAAAACCGATCAGCCGCGTTGTGGAATTCCAAGCCCAAAGTTGCAGGGGACGATTCATTTTTAAGCCGCAACTGAACAGGGAAACTATCACTACAAATTCTGTAAGTCTTTCTAAAAATTGAGCATCGGGTCGCAATTCAATCAGCTTGATTCCGTAGGGTCCTAATACGATACCGACAAGTAGATAAATTAAGGCATAAGATAGTGGCAATCGTGCAATCCATCCCGAACCTAATGTGACGGCTAGCAGGAGAATGCCAATTACTAGCAAGTTGAGAATGTAATTGTCTACCATAGCGATCGCACTTTTAATTATCTTAACAATTGCGATTTTGACAGGTAAAAACAACCCGCGCATCAGTCACAAGCCAGAGTCTGCTATCCTCCAAAAGTTGGATTTATATCGGAAAAAGTGCAAGCCAATAAGTGTGTCCAGATATCGTTTCTGACCATTGCCGGAGTTTTAGCTGTTAATTCGCTTTTTTATCGAGGTCGATCGACAATCGATGCGATCGCACCTACCATAATTTTATGTTCCTGTACCTGAATTCGCGCGTGCAAAGTTTCTGCGGTATCGTCGGGCAATACAGGCACCGCTGCTTGCATTAAAATCGGCCCGCTATCTACTTTTAAACGAGCGATATGCACCGTACATCCAGTAATTTTAACTCCTGCTGCTAGCGCCTGTTCTACCGCGTGAATTCCCGGAAAACTCGGCAACAAACTCGGATGAATGTTGATAATTTTGTCGGGATAAGCTGCGAGCAAAACTTCTGTGACGATGCGCATCCATCCAGCCATAATTACTAATTTTACATCATATTCTTGCAAAGTTTTTACAATTTTTGCATCTAATTCTTCCCGACTTTTGTAATGACGGTGATTGAGCAAAATCGCGGGAATGCCGTATTTTTCCGCTCTGGCTGCTGCTTTAGCTTCGGGATTGTTATAGATTAATACTTGGACTTTAGCATTAAGCTGCTGGTTGGCGATCGCGCTGGCAATTACCTCAAAGTTGCTGCCACTTCCCGAGGCTAAAACTCCTAATTTTACAGGAGGAATTTCAGGGGCGATCGCACTTGTGACAATCTCTGGAGAAATCAGGCAGGCGGTGGAATTAGTAGATACTCGATCGGCATTCATAAATTTGGTAATTGATAATTGATAATTGACAATGGAAAATTGACAAGGATCTAGCGACTGTCAACTATCAACTATCAACTATCAACTGTAAACTGTCAACTAAGAGGGCGGGCACGGGGGCACCGCCCCTACCTATCAACTATCGACTATCAATCGATCGCGAGCTCCCGACGCTCGCACTACAACTATCAACTATCAAATATCAAATATCAAATATCAATCGATCGCGAGCTCCCGACGCTCGCACTACAACTATCAACTCTCAACTGTCAACTGTGTAAAAAAATCTTCTGCCAGCAGCCCGTAAGTTTTGAGATCCCAATATCTGCCT
>JBOFTL010001230.1:0-12501 GCA_051652045.1 Microcoleus sp.
ATAAAACGCCGTAACGGGAATCTTTCTGTAGTAGGAACTATGGATAACAGTACCGTGAAGGAAATTTTGTATACCCTTCATCGGGCTGCAAAGATGCCTACATCATAGCTGTAATCAGCTTGATGTAGGAGTATGTCACAACTCGAATGGATGGTCCGCAAATGCTTAGAATTGCGTTTGTTTCCCGATCCGGCCAGCGATACCGGCCGTTGGGATAAATCCGTACAAGACATCGGTGGCGAGTTGCTGGTCATCAGTCAGTTTACGCTTTACGGCGACTGTCGCAAAGGCCGGCGACCTTCCTTCGATCGCTCTGCGCCTCCTGAAGCGGCCGAGAAACTTTATGAAATTTTTGTCGAAAAGTTGCGCCAAAGCGGCTTAAAAGTCGAAACAGGGCTGTTTGGAGCGATGATGCAAGTCAGTATAGAGAATGACGGGCCGGTGACTTTGGTGCTCGATCGAGATGCAACGTAATAATTGATAACGTAATAATTGATAAAGAGGGGTTCGTAATCAGGACTTCAGTCCTCAAATTGGAGAGGACTAAAGTCCTCACTACGAACTAATTTTTTTGAGTTCCAACAAATTTACAAATTAACCGGATTGCTAAACAAGCGCAGCGTAAGCTTAGAACACGCTGATGTTCCCTACAATTTTCCGCAGCCCGATTCCAGAATTTCCTATCCCAAAACCTCCCCAAAAAACCAGTTTTTAAATCGTCCACTTAACCGCCTGCTACAACCCTCCTTCGCAAGGCCGATCGCCCCTGCCATCCAACAGCTCAGAATGCTTTCGTAGCAAGGCTTTAAGCGCGATCGCTGCAACTCCCCACAAGCCAAATGCGCGATCGGATTCAGCAGCCAAAAACAGTTACCTGAGAGAGTGGTACACCTCAGTCACCGCGATTATCGGCACTTCTCTACCATTCAATGTATAGAGAGTTGAATCAGCACAGCGCACAAAACCCGCAACTGACACACTCCCTAACCAATGTCCTCGCACTGTAGTTGCGGTGCCCTATCTACCCGGTAAATTCTATGTCTCTCCAAACCGCCACCCCCATCAGCACAACCGCTTCTTTCACCAACTTCGTTCCCGCCACCCACGAATCAACCGCTGAAATCAACACACTTCCTAGCATCAATACCATCGCCGTAGCAGAATTCGCCCTCAAAGAATTGCAAGCGCAAATGAAAAGCCCCAATCGCAGCGCTCAAACCGTAGCCATGCGCATTGCCAAAGAAGTCGAACGCATTTGCGACAAGAGCTCCCGCATTCAAATTTCCGGCGAAGTTGAAGCTTGGCAAATCACCTTAGCCCAACACCGCCTGCAAAAAATCATCGAATTCTATCGTCTCGGTTCCAAACAAGGCCGCGTTGAATTGCACTCTCACCTCGCATCAATGGTTTACCGTCACGTTGCTTCTTTTCGATCGAACTTGAACTTCCAAGCTCGCTACAACATGATTGAAGACTTTTTGCAAGGTTTTTACATTGAATCTCTGCGGGCTTTCCGCCGGGAACACCAACTCGATGCTGACTACCAGCCCCGCACTCAAGTCGAATTGGCTGAGTACATGGCTTTCACCGAACACTATGCTAAGCGTCAAATCGGCTTACCTGGCCGCTCCCGCCAGCGCTTGATCGTACTCCGCGCTCAAGGATTTGCTAAAGGCCAACCTCCCGAAACCGCGATTGACATTGAAATGGCTGTCGAATCTGGTAAGGGAGAAGAAGCAGAAATGTACAGCCGTTCTCCGGCCCTGCAACAAGTGCGCGAGCAAATGGTTTCCGAAACTGTCGATCCAGCCGATGCAGTGCTGCGCGATCGAGTAATCTCAGAATTGATTGCTTATTTGGAATCGCAAAATCAAACGGATTGTGTCAGCTACTTAACTTTAAAATTGCAAGACTTGTCGGCTTCAGAAATCGATCGCGTCCTCGGTTTGTCTGCCCGCCAGCGCGATTACTTGCAACAGCGCTTTAAGTACCATGTTGAAAAATTTGCCCGCACTCAAAACTGGAAATTAGTACACGAATGGCTCGGTGCTGATGTCGATCAAAAGTTGGGAATGACTTCTGACAAATGGCAAGAATTTCAAGCTCAATTGTCTCCCGAACAACAAATCATGTTGGAAATGAAGCGGAATCAAGAAAGTGACAAAGCGATCGCCACCGCGATCGGCTGCACTCCCAAACAAGTTCAAAAACGCTGGGCGCAACTGCTGGATCTCGCCAGCCAGACTCGCAACAGCAGCAGCCAAGCCTAATGGGTTCCCCAACATGGATAAAACATTGCGGCTGAATCTGGAAAGTGCGATCGGGCCGGGCGATCGCAAGACATTGCCCGCCCCGCGATCGCTCTTAAATCATCAGTCAGTAGTCAGTAGTTAGTAGTCAGTAGTCATTAGTCATTAGTCATTAGTCATTAGTCATTAGTTATGAGTTATGAGTCAGTAGTCATTAGTTATGAGTTATGAGTTATGAGTTATCAGTTATCAGTTATCGGTTATCAGTTATCGGTTATCAGTTATTTAGTTATAAGTTACCAGTTATTTATAATATACGTTAGGTTGGATGGGATAATGAAATTAAAGCTTCACCGACGCCAAAAATAGCTTTAATTTGAGTACCAATAAAACCTTCTGACTTCTTCCTTAATGATAGTAACGGAAATGAATTCTCGGGTTGAGCAAAGCCTCCACAGGTTTACCGCCCTTGAGGTGTTGTTCTACTATTAGTGGCACGTCGCTGGGCTTAACTCGACAATACCAAGTTTCCTCCGGTACAACTCGCACGGTCGGACCCATATTGCACTGTCCCTGACAGCCGCTAGCCTTTACTGACACTCCTGGAATTTGCTCGGTTTCAAAAGCGGCTAGCACGGCTGCCGAGCCGTTTCTCAAACAAGATTGGTGCTGGCAGACTAAGATACAGGGTAATTCAAGCTGCGAATCCGGTTCTTTGGCTTCAGGTTCAGACATCTTTTAAGGTCGATCGTCGGGTAATTAATTTATCTTAACAATTCGATCGAGCTGTAGATCCACCAGAGGTAGCGGTCTGGGTTGCGCTTTGCTGGTACGATCGATCCAGAGAGCAACTAATTGAAACGCCGATCATGCCTAAAACAGTAGCCGATGTGATGACCCGCGATCCCATCTTGGCAAGACCCGAAATGCCCCTGAACGAAGCGATTAAAATTTTAGCCGATCGGCGCATTAGCGGTCTTCCGGTCGTCGATGAACACAACAAATTAGTAGGCGTCATCTCCGAAACCGACTTGATGTGGCAGGAAACGGGCGTGACACCTCCCGCTTACATCATGCTGCTCGACAGCGTAATTTACTTGGAAAATCCCAGCCGCTACGAGCGCGACCTCCACAAAGCTTTAGGGCAGACAGTAGGAGAAGTAATGAGTCCCAACCCCGTAACCATCGCGCCAGACAAACCTGTCAGAGAAGCAGCCCAACTGATGCACGAACGCAGCATTCACCGATTGCCAGTGCTAGATGTCTCTGGCAAAGTAATCGGCATCCTCACTAGGGGAGATATCATCCGAGCAATGGCAGCAGAAGCTTGAGCGTCTGTTGCAGCTTCAAATCTCACCACGGTAATTGGTTTTTAACTGGAAAACATTTGATACCGACGAATCCCAATCAGCCATTACCAATTACCGCAACAATAATTAAAAACCATTAAATTTACTTAGAATCAAATGAGTATTAACCCCGAGTCTGTCAAGCAATTGCTGAGTTCTGAGGATCTGGGCGATCGGCTGCGTGCCGTCAACCAAATGCGCCAGTTAGAACCGGCAATCGCCTTTCAACTGATCCAAACCGCGATCGCCGATCCAAATGTCCGCGTTCGCTATGCAGCCGTCAGCCAAATGTCCAGCCTCGGCACGCAAGATTTGTCTCTGTCTTTAGAAATATTGCGTAACAGCCTGTACAACGATCCCGAGCCAGACGTGCAAGCCGCAGCCGCCGACGCTTTAGGTGGCTTGAAATTAACTGAAGCTTTAGCAGACTTGGAGCGAGTTTACCGCAGTACATCAGAGTGGCTGGTTCAGCTCAGCATCGTCGCAGCTTTGGGAGAAATGGGCGAACCGCAAGCTTTTCCCATTCTAGAAACAGCCCTCGTCTCGCCAAACGAATTGATCCGAACCCTTGCCATCGGTGCCATGGGAGAATTGGGCGATCGTCGGGCAATCCCGCTGCTGCTTCCCCACGCTGACAACCCCGATTGGCAAGTACGCTATAGAGTGGCACAAGCTCTCAGGCGGTTGGGCGGGACTGAAACCGAGGCCGTGCTGTCCAAGCTAGCCAATGATGAAGTAAATCAAGTGGCAGAAGAAGCAAGGAGAGAAAAGACTTAGAGAAAAGACTTAGAGAAAAGACTTAGAGAAAAGATTTAGGGGGTGTTACGGGTACGGCAGGGCTCGAACCTGCGACAGGCGGATTAGAAATCCGCTACTCTATCCAACTGAGTTACGTACCCAAATCGCGATCGCCTAAATCACCAGACTGGCTTGCCAGAAGCAATTCAAGGATTCGATCGAAACTGGTGCAGCCAGCTCAAAGCTTTCTAAAAATATTGTATCTGGGAAAGGGGGAATGACGCAAGTCGATCGGTCTAACAATTTTGTTTGGGCAGCAAGCCGCAAACCGCACCAAGCGTCGCACTCGATCGATCGAATTAAGATCCGTTAGGAGCGAAATTCTTAAGAATCCCTGTTTTTGTAGGATAGTGAGTGTCCATTAAGCTATGCTGCGGTCGAACATAAACTAGAATAGCGCTAGTATGATATTTTGAGCCCAGCAACCCCGAAGGCTTTGGCTGACGGGATAGAGATCTGTTTCAATTCAGAACCCTTGGCTTGAGGGAGATAGCCTAATGCATCTTGGGATGGGACACCACCCAACAGTGTAGGAAGTAAACGCTAATTACCTAGGGGCAACTTTAGGTAAGTCTAGATAAGTTTTACAAAGCAAAAAACCTAAATCAGTGATATTTAAAATCACCGGACTTTTAGGACAGCGATCGCGTCAAAAATCAGTGCCACAAGCACAGCACCTCGGCCATGACAGGAGTCAAAGCGCAGTGTCATGTTTATTCTGAAACGGCAGGATGTTGAAATCACTAACTTTCAACACCCAAAACGGGATCAGCAGATTCCAATTCTCAATTATCAGGGGCAGACATTTCGCCTGATCAGTGCCTTTAACGGCAAGCAAGCAGAAGACGCCAGAGCCTTGTGGCGGGATTTAACCGACAACCGAGGCAAAGCCTGCGTCCTGCTAGAAGAGCCGGATCGGTACAGCGTCTGGGGCAAAGTCCGTTTAGACCAGCTCATCGGCGAAGAGGCCGGTGGTGGTGGTGCGGACGCAGCAGCCAAACCGCCGCTGTTCGCCCAAGCCTGCCTGCTGCTGCTCCAAGCAGTTTATTTCGATGTCGAAGACCTCCTAGGGGCAAGGCAAGCCGCATCGTTTCAGAAAGATATCGCCAAGGTATTTCAACAGGGAAACTTCCCCCAGGCAGACTCCCCTGATGCGGTTAAAAATTGGTTAACTGTCAGCCCCTTGCAAAGTCATAAAGTACCGCCTTGGCAAGAGCAGCACCTCAAAACCTTGCTGCAAGAACTGCACCGTTTGGGCAAATCGTATTTTGGCGATACCGGTTTCGCTGAGGGAGTGAGCGATGTGCTGCAAGATATGCCAGCACCCGATCGCAATCAGTTTTTAGATTGGCTCAAACAATCAGCCCTCAACAAACTGTGGATCGCAACCTAAAAAATATCGGACAATTGCTCGAACGATCGCGCGCCCGGTCAAGCAACAAGCTGAGCCGGTGTCAAGCTGTTATCGATCGAGCAGATTGTTAAGTCTGTTTAGATGCCACATCACATTGTGGCAATAAAATTGCTAGTAAGACATCTGAAAATCCCTATGAGCAGCACTTCAGAAAAGTCATCTACGTCTTCATCTCTATTCTCGGCTCAGAGCCTTGTCATTATTGGCATTATCTGGGCTGTCATGGCGCTGCTGTTTTTTTTGCTGTTCAGCGTCCCCCTCTCTCAAGAAGAGGGTTTACCGCTTTGGTACTCGATCGGCACTTACGTGTTTGAATGCGGGGCTTACCTCGGAGCAGCATTAGTCTGTTTTAGAAACTGGAAAAGCCCTCACATGGCCAGCGGGCGCAACGTTTGGCTGGGAATCGGTCTGGGAATGCTGTTCTATTTCATTGCCGGCGTACTATTCGGGATTTGGGAACTCTATTTTGGACTCGATCCGGACGTGTCGCCAGCAGATGCGTTTTATCTCGGCAGCTACGTGGTACTGATCGGGGGTATGGTTTTGGCTGTGAGTTCCAAACGGCTGAATCTGGAACTTTGGCAGTGGGGATTGTTATCCGCAATTGCCGCTTTTGGGATTGCTGTTGCTGTCTTGGTTGCTGCTCCTGACTCTTGGAGACAGCAGCTAGGCTTGGCTCCAATATCAAGTATCGAAACAGTTGCAGAAACAGCCCCAGCAGCTAAAGCAACAGGATCTGCACCTGCTTTGGATGCTTCGTCTAAGTCAAAGGCAAAAGCAGCAGTACCTGGTGCTAAGCCTGCACCCGTCGCAGCAGCAGAAGCAGAAGAAGAAATTAATGCTCCTGAATGGGTTTTGGCTCTCGACAAGCAACTAGCGCCCCATGCCTATGCCATCAACCTGTTTTACATCGTTGGGGATGTGTTTCTGCTGATTATTGCTACAGCCCTGCTGCTGGCTTTTTGGGGAGGTCGTTTTTCCCAATCTTGGCGGATGATTGCTGCAGCAACTTTTTCGCTGTACATCGCTGATATGTACTTTAAATGGCGCGACACTCAGGCTGAAGGTGATTACCAAAGTGGCAGTTTGCTGGAAATCTTTTTTGTTTTCAGCGCGATCCTGTTTGGCATAGGAGCTATCTTGGAGTATGACATCTCAACCCGTTCCCGCCAGAGCAGGCGCAGCCGACGCGGTGCCTAGCAAAAAGTAAGAAGTCAGATACTTATTTTGTATTTGACTGTCCGAAATGGAACAGTGGCGGGGCTCTTTGGTACCCGTCAGTCACCAAGTCCGAAAAGTCAAAGTTTTGGATCACCATGACGCCCACAAAACTCTCCGATTCTGACAAATCCGAAATCCTCAGGCTGTACCGACAGTCGGACGAGAACACTATCACTTTGGCCAAGCGGTACGGAGTGAGCAGTTCTACTGTGAGGCGCATCCTTCAGAGCGCTTTGTCGGATTTTGAGTACGAATCTCTAGTGCATCAAAAACAAAAACGTTTACCGGAGCGCACTAGCCTTCTGGAACCGACAGAGGATGTGCCTGATTCCTCGCAGCCCGCTAGTGAGTCAGATCCTCTGTACGCCCCGATGCTGGAGTCACCGACAAATTCAAGTGGACTCCGGCGGCATTCTTTATCTGCTGCTGAACCTATCGCTGGAAGTGAAGTTCGATCGACTTTGCTTTCTGATTCAGGTGTTTCTGACAAGTCAAAATCTGGGGTGGCTAATCTGGCTGCTAACAATGATGAGTTCGCCGCAGCCGATGAGTTAAAAAATGTACTTCCAGAAACTGGGATGCTTGCAGGTGAAGATTTTAGCGATTTTGATGATGGGGAGGATGAGGAAGATGATGATGATGCAGATTTAGACGATTTTGACGGAGAGGATTTGGACGAGGCAGACTCTCTATTTGCTGCTAGTTTGCTGGGCTCTCGATCGAGGGGGGCGTCTGGCGAATTGCGGGCAAAAACAGTGATTCAAGTTTTGCCTTTAAGCGAAGCCTCTATTCCCAAAATTTGCTATTTGGTGGTCGATAGAGCTGCGGAGTTGATTGTTAGACCTCTCAAAGCTTTTGGCGAACTCGGTCAAATTCCGCCTGAAGAAATTCGTGAGAAAACTTTGCCAGTTTTTGACAATCACCGAGTAGCTCGTCGCTTTTCGACTCGCAATCAAAGAGTGTGTAAGGTTCCTGACGGCAGGATGCTGCAAAAGACCGCCCATTATTTGCAAGCTAAGGGCATTACTCGGTTGCTGATTGACGGTCAGGTTTATTCCACTGAAACTGACAAATTACTTAATTAACTCGCCTAGCGATCGCGCTCTCACTCCTTCAATTGTTCGATCGTTTAACCTATTGAGTTGAGAATATGAGTTGAGAATTCTCTGTATTAGAACTCTGCCGAATGTCAAATTTCTTCTAAGGGTTCTGTGCGATCGGAATCTACTCGATCGTCCCGAAATTGCGGACGGCGAGAAACTTTAGGTTCTTCTGACATACTCCACAACGGCAGCAGCAGCGCTCCCGCAATCGCCCCGATGCTAAAGCTTAGTGCCAATACTACTCCGATCGGAATTTTTATCGATTTCAAAAATAGCAAGTTTAAAGCTACTAGCGTCGCGTTTTGCACTGAAAGAACCCCGATCGCGCTTGCTGTAATTGCTACTAAAAAACTGATGCCGAGGAGAGGAATTGTTTTCATAAAATGGTTGACGCGCTAGTAGTTTTACTGATATACTTATTTTCATTATGCGGACTGTTGTGAAAAACTTTTTTTACAACAGTCTTTACAAATATTCCACCATTTAATAATATACAATAAAAATACCCAAAAGGTCAAGCAAAATCCCCAAATTTTCGGCAATTGTTTTGATTTGAAATTTATACAACTCGTAAAAAATCCGGTTTGTCAGGTTCGCATCCCGTAAATTAGATCGCTATCGCTCTGCCGCACAACTCGAACAATTTTCAGTTGTCTATGTCCAACTCTTCGCTCCTCTCCCCTGGTTCAATTGTAGAAAAACGCTACCGCATCCTCCGCGAATTAGGTCGGGGTGGCTTCGGTCGCACCTACCTCGCAGAAGACACCAACCGCTACGGCGAACGCTGCGTGCTTAAAGAATTTTCCCCAGTGGTTCATAGCACTAAAGCAGAAGAATTGTTCGATCGCGAAGCGAGTATGCTTTACCAACTCCAACACCCTCAAATCCCCCGCTTTCGAGAACTGCTGCGAACAGAATTAAGTGGCAATAAATCTTTGTTCTTAGTGCAAGATTATATAGAAGGTTTAACTTACGAAGAAATATTGATTTCCCGACAGCAACAGGGGAAAAACTTTAGCGAAGCCGAAGTTACTCAATTCTTGTTTCAGCTTTTACCGATTTTAGAATACATTCACTCGAAAAATTTAATTCACCGCGATATTTCCCCAGACAACATCATTCAAAACAATTCCGACAAACTGCCATTTCTCATAGACTTCGGTTCCGTCAAACAAATAGCAGCAAATGCAGTATATCAGTTAAGCAGGCAGCAAGATACGGCGATCGGCAAACAGGGTTATTCTCCCTCCGAACAAATGCGACTGGGAAAAGTTTCTCCTGCCAGCGATTTGTACGCTTTAGCGGTAACTGCTTTGGTATTGCTAACCGGGAAAAAAACCCAGAAACTGTATGACAGCAATAGTAAAACTTGGAACTGGCACTCGCACGTAAATGTCAGTCAAAATCTTGGCTCAGTCTTAGATAAAATGCTAGCAGAACAACCGCGCGATCGCTACCAATCTGCTAAAGAAGTTCGCGAAGCACTAAAAGATCCAAAACTTTCTGCAATTAACAGCATTCTTTCTCAAATAGTGACAGTAAACTTTGTCGGACGCCGTTTTCAACAAACTTCTCAAACTGCTAATCAAAATCATCCTCCTGCCACGCCCAACAATCAAGCTATTAATCACAACAGCCACAATTTCAAGTTAGTTACTTGGAAAAGAGTAGCGAGTTTGAGCGTGGTTTTATTGCCAGGAATTTTAGCTTTTAATTTTGTCAAATCGGGTTTTACTTTACCTAAATTACCGGAAATTCCGCAAATTACCCAACGGCAAGATGCGTCTTTAGATAAAGAAATAGCTAGACAAGAAAAAATTGGCATCCGTCGCAAAAACCTTGATGTCGATCGAGATGTTTTTTATCAAAAAGTTGATGAATTATTTTATAATAAGTATCCTGAATTGAAAGGGCGTACCTTGACAGAAAAACCAGAAGATGCAGCAATCAGGGAAAAATGGTATCGAGTTGCTGAAGATTTGCTCGATCGGTTAGAAAGGGGAGAACAGCTTTGAACGAGATAAGCTGTTTGGCATTTAAATCGATCGAGCATTCCAGGTACAGTTTGCGAGTCTGGCGCTCAAAAATCCCAGTTTCAATGCAAAATAGCTTAGAATAAGAGTCAATTTACCCCAGATGACGCAGAGGGAAGAGCCAGAGAGTAGAAGGAACTCTAGTTTAGTGCTATTTTGTAGTGATGTTAATTTTTAGTTTATTTGAAAATGGATTCAATTCAACTTACAGGAATTCGCTGCTACGGATACACGGGCTATCTCCCGGAAGAACAGGTTTTGGGACAGTGGTTTGAAGTGGATGTCACTCTCTGGCTGGATTTATCGCAGGCCGGGCAAAGCGATGATATCGCACACACTCTGGATTACCGGAGTACGATTAGTTTGGTTCAAGATTTAGTTAAAAACTCGAAGTATTCGTTAATAGAAAAGCTAGCAGATGCGATCGCTCATGCTATTTTACAGCAGCCACTGGTCGAACAAGTCAAAGTACAACTGTCAAAACCTGCGGCACCCATCCCCGATTTTGGAGGCAAAATCACTTTGGAAATAGTCAGAAGTCGTTAGTTAGTTGAGAGTTGAGAGTTGAGAGTTGAGAGTTCAAGGTTGAGAGTTGACACGATTTTCATCGATCGTATTGTGTCGATCCATTGACGGTAATAAGATTAGTTCGTAGTGCGGACTTCAGTCCGTTATATTTTAGGGACTAGCAGTAGATTGCACTCAGAATATTGCACTCGGAATCAAGTACACTCGACTATCGAAAAATCCTTTCCAGGACACGGCATTGCCGTGTCCCTACCGACATATTGCACTCGGAATCAAGTACACTCGCCTAAAGCGAAACAGCTTATGTCAATTGTTAACGATCGACTATCAACTATCAACTATCAACTATCAACTTCTAGAATTACCACTTCAGCAAATTAAACTCTTCCATATCTACTGTATTGCGGTTGCGATAAATCGCCAAGACGATCGCCAAACCAACGGCAGCTTCAGCAGCAGCAACCGTAATCACAAATACGGTAAATACTTGACCTTTAATCTCTACCGGATCGAGAAAATTAGAAAAACCCATCACATTGAGATTGACTGCATTCAGCATCAATTCGATCGACATCAGTACGCGTACGGCATTGCGGCTGGTAATCAAGCCGTAAATACCGATGCAAAATAGCGCGGCGGCTAATAACAGAAAATATTGAAGTTGCAGTTGCATAAATTTTTCGAGTCTTGCTCGATCGAAGTTACTACAAAACAAACAGATTTAGCAGGCAACAGGTAACAGCGGGGAAAATATTTTACCTTAAAGGTTTCATCATTCTTCTCGCCTCCTAACCTTTCTGGCGACTGCTACAGGTGGGGAATACGTACTAGATTTTATAATCTTGTCCGGTACTAATTACTAATAACAGAATTGTTGCAGTTAGGAACTGAATTTCGATCGCACACGAGTCTAAATAGAGGACTGAAGTCCTTACTACAAGCCTAGAGTCATGGAGGACTGAAGTCCTTACTACAAGCCTAGAGTCATGGAGGACTGAAGTCCTTACTACAAACCTGGAGTTATGGAGGACTGAAGTCCTTACTACAAACCTGGAGTTATGACTCGATCGGCGATCGAATGAAAGCCTGGATAGAAGACTGAAGTCCTCACTACAAACAGACCGATCGTAGTTAGATTACCGGACAGGAACTTACCTAGATTCAGGTGAATTAGTATCTCCAGCAGACACTAATTCGCGGGGTCTTTCCGGCAAACTAAAAGCAGGAGTTTCCGATAGCTGTGCAGACACTTCATCAGGCAAGAAATCGCGACGGGCTAACACGATCGCCCCCACCATTGCCATTAACAAAAATACCGATGCTAACTCAAAAGGTAGCAGAAAATCGGAGAAGAAATGCTTGCCGATCGTCACGATCGAACTTTCTGCTGGTGCTCCTGTTGTCGCCACAATAGCCCACGGAGTAGAGACAACCATCGCGCTCAAAAGAGCAAACAATCCCCCACAAACCACAGCGGTTGCTACCTGGCGCACCCAAGCATTGGAAATAGCGCGAAAATCCTCTCGCTTGTTCACCAACATGATGGCAAACAAAATCAAGACGTTAACAGCACCAACATAAATCAACACCTGGGCGGCGGCTACAAAATCAGCATTCAGCAACAGGTACATACCAGCAATGCTAGTAAATACAGCACACAGCAAAAAAGCGGAATAAACGATGTTGGAAAACAGCACTACTCCCAACGCTCCTCCAATCATCATTACGGCTAGCAAGCCGAATGAAACAATCTGAACTCCTTCAGCTAAATTCACAATTTTTAAGCCTTTGGTAATTGGTAATAGG
>JBOFTL010001231.1:0-4107 GCA_051652045.1 Microcoleus sp.
GTTGGCGACGGTGTTGGTGCTGGTGCGGGTGCGGGAGTTGGCGCTGGAGTTGGCGCAGGGGTTGGCGACGGTGTTGGTTCTGGTGCGGGTGCGGGAGTTGGCGCGGGAGTTGGCGACGGTGTTGGTTCTGGTGCGGGCGCGGGAGTTGGCGACGGTGTTGGTTCGGGAGTTGGCGACGGAGTTGCCGATACGGCAGAAGCCGTAATACTAATTTTTGTCGGCTGTACTATCTGAGGGGTCGGGCTCAAATAACTTCCCCTGACAATAACGTTTTCTTTATTCTTACCGCCCGTGGCAATGCTGCCAGCAGTACCGTTAAGACTGTTATAATCCGGGCCGACGGTAAACAGACTGTTGGGGGCTTGGCCGCCGTGGCGGATCGTGATGTCTCCACCATTAGCGCTGTTGGTAGCGGCGGCGGAAATGCTGCAAGCTTGAGCCAAACAGTTGCGATCGTTCGTGAAGGTTCCTGTGGCTCGGAAATAGCGACCGGCAGTAATGTTAACACCTCCTCCGGCCGTGCGGCCTTCGGTGTCGATTCGGATTACTTCGATGTCGCTGCCAGCTCTGAAGGTAACATCCCCACCTTGTTTTTCTGCGGAATTGGCATCGATCGCCCCTGTTTGAATGCTACCTGAGATTGCTGAAATGCTGACATCTCCTGCACTACCGTTTTTGTCGCTCGATCCTGCGTTGATATTGCCTGTCTCTACTTTTCCTGTACGGCTGGTAACGGTGATGTCGCCCCCGGCGGCGGCGGTGGAACTCGAGTTGAGAACACCAGTCCTAATGTCGCCGCTAGCTTCTAGGGCGATCGGACCTGCTGGACTTCTCAGGTTGCCGCTGACTGCTATGCTGTTGGCAGATTGCACTGAAATCGCCCCAGCATTGGCATCTTTGATGGCAACATCCCCCGCAGCTACGATCCGGTTTGGTCCGGTGAGTACCACCTGACCGCTAGCATTGACGCTGATGCCCGTAGCGTTTGCTTGACCCGCGCCTGTCAGCAGTTGGGGTAAGGAGGCGACTGCTAAAGGTGTTGGCGTGGTTCCGGAACCTGCTGGGGCTGGCTTGATTTCCAAATTCAACAAGTTATCTTTCTGGCTGATGCGCACTAAATTTTCTCCGGGCACTGATGCTACGGTAATTTGACCGTCTGGGGCACTAAGGCTGCCGCTGCTGGCAACTGTGCCGCCGATTAAGGTTAAGTTTTGCCCGGACTTGACTGCTAAGTCGGCCGTGTTGATAATTGCTCCCGGTTGAGCGGCGAAGTTGAATGAGTTTGGTGTGCCTGTGAGGGAGGTGTAGTCGTTGCTACCCACGGCGTTAAATGAGTTCGAGCCGAATCCGATACCGCTGGCGGTAGTTGCCGTGAAGGAACCGGGTACGTTTAAGCGGGCATTGTCGCCGAAGATAATGCCGGACGGGTTCATTAAAAATAAGTTGGCATTGCCGCCGGTAATTTGAATTAAGCCGTTAATTGTTGAGGCTTCGCCACCGTTAATCCGAGCTAATATATTGCGAATGTTGGGATTTGATACAAAGTTGGCAATCTGATTTGGCGACAAACCGAATTGAGTAAAACTGTGGAACAAGTTTGCTCGATCGCTCGATAATTTTCCGCCGTCAATGTCGAAGCGAGTTTGCTGTCCCGAAGTTCCGTTCACGGTGACGGGGGTGACTGTCGTTCCCGTTCCATCTGTTGTTGGAACGATGGTTTGACCTTGAGCTTTCGCCTGCAATAAGTAAAGATTTATTAAGACTAACTGCAGGGAGATTGCTAGTTTACCGATTTTTTGTGTATACATAAATTTTACCTGTATTTGTAAGGAATTTAGCGAGTTTTTAAATAGGTATTTAAAGGGTATGCTCTATTAATATCACAGCCGATCGAGTAAAACAGGATTTTTTATCGAAGGTTTTGCTGAAAAATAATTTTTAATTTTTTACTCTCAATATAAATTGATACGCCTAGAGTTTAGCTCGGAACAATGAAAAACTGTATCTACCACATGATATACTTGAAAAAACTGTTGTGACAGATAGAAATCGATCGCCAGACATTGTAGCGCGTACAAATACTCAAAAAGTTCTGTCTGTCGGCTTAATTCTATTGAAAATTTATCCTTTCAGCGATCGATCTAGATCGATCGAGCCACAGGATGGTTTCGACCGTATTTACGAAGAGTAGCTTGATTTTCGGGTAAATTCTTACAAAGCCGCGTTTTTTACTCGTTTTACCCTGCTGCGGTTGCAGCAGCTTTTTCTCCAGCAAAATTGCTTCGGTTTCGCGATCGAGGACGATCGCACCTCATAAATAAAAGGGATTTTAGGCCGGATTTTCTAGTAATATAGCCGATCGTAAGAGTGGATAGTTGAGAGTTGAGAGTTGAGAGTTGAGGTCAGGAAGAAGGAATAGGAAAGAATCATGCAGATCGAGTAAACTTTTAGGTGATATCGATCGACGGCAATCAATAAAGTTAGTTCGTAGTGTGGACTTTAGTCCGCAACCTGCGAGAGGACTAAAGTCCTTACGACGAAACTTTGAGAGGACTAAAGTCCTTATTACGAACCTTTGAGAGGACTGAAGTCCTTATTACGAACCTTTGAGAGGACTGAAGTCCTTATTACGAACCTTTGAGAGGACTGAAGTCCTTACTACGAACCTTTGAGAGGACTGAAGTCCTTATTACGAACTTTTGGGTGCGTTTGAGGCGAAAGATTGAAAAATTAATTGGGAGTTGTTTGGACAGTGGGCGAGGGACTCGGTGAATCGGAACTTGGTAATTCTGGACTCGGTGATTCTACACTCGGTGAAGGAGATTTTGGTGAAGTAGATTTCGGTGAAGGAGATTTCGGTGAAGAATTGGGAGAAGGAATCGATTGTGCGGATTTTTTAAGACCGACAAAAGCATCATAACGAGTGGTACGATCGCCCACTACAGATGCTGTAACTCCGATCGAGTTCATCGCATCAATCCAAATTTTTTGATTCGTTGGCAATTCCGGTAAACCGAGGTTTTTGGGGTTGAATGCGCTGTCTGTATTGATAAAGAAATTCCCGTTATGGGGATTGAGCTCGGATCGCACTGTTTTTTGAAACAATTCGCTACTTAACAGCGGACTTGTTGGTGCGGGGACGATCGCATCTAATATCGGTGCTCCTACTGTTAAAAACAGCGTATCGTTCATCCAACCTCTAGTCACAACTATCCCCCCAAAAGGTGATGTCCATTGCGTACCTTTTTGACCTGCTACTTGAATTTCTTCTACTCGATACCCTCTGGTTTTCATCGTATCGTCAAGCTGTTTGAGGGATTTGTCAGCAGCGCGACGGTTATTGGTATCTATCATAAATACAAATCCCGCAGCATATTTACTTTTAGGACTTTGCGCTGCGGCCGGTATTAATGATAGGGAAAATTCCCCAGCCATCCAGTTAATCAAGTCTTTGTCGAAATCCATACCTGTAGTAGATTTTAGGGCCGATCGCAAAACTTGAGGATTGATGGGGGCGATCGGATTGGCATCGGCACCCTGCACGTAGTCTTGCCACAAACGCTGCAAGTTACCGCCAGATACCATCGCGATCGTATTGCTAGGCAGGCGGTTAGACATTTTTTGAGCGTTATTTTCTACGGCAATTCTTCTCTGAGAATCGGGTTTCAGCCAAGAGATAGATTTGAATCCAATGCCATCTGCTTCCATCGTCATTGTAGTGGCAAACCCTTGATTTTGTTGCAGTTTTTCGAGATTTTCCGGTGAAATTTCGCGGGCTGAATTAGCTGCGGTAAAGGCTGCTGCTACGGGGATGTTGACATAGATTTGACCGAAAGCACCCGGACTTTTGATTTGTTCTAGGGCGTCTCCATAGCCGGGAGTTTTTGCTAGGGAAGGTTCGCCTTTGAAAGTGTCGATGATTCTGTCTGTGGCGGTGGGTTCTGTAGTAATTGCGAGATAATTTGTACCGAGTACGGCGACGGAAAACTTGCGATCGGGTACTCCTTGAGTTTCTGTTACTTGCACGCCTTTGTAGTTCCGCTCAACCATTTTTCCTTGATTGAGGGTTTTGGGTTTTGCTAATAGTTCTTTGGCTTTGAGGGGGTT
>JBOFTL010001232.1:0-4911 GCA_051652045.1 Microcoleus sp.
TCTAGTTTGATAGCTTGAATGACTTTCTGACGTAGGTCGTAACTGTACGGTTTTGGCATGGGTCGTGCGATCGGTAAACAGCACAATGGATCGGGGACTACTTCCACTTTACACCATAACCGCCTTGGCGGTTGCTATACAATATCGATCGCTGATTTCGAGAATTAATGAGAATGGTGCGTTCCCAACAATCTATCGGTGGGGTAGTAGGAGTTGCAGTAGGAAACGCACACTACAAGATCGCACTGCCAAACAAGGGATACCAGAATTTCCTATGAAGCTTCTAGCAATAACCATCACAAAGATTTCGATCGCTTTCACTGACATTAGGATTTGTTTTCAAATAATCACGAATCCAGAGGCAACCCTTTGTGAGCAAATTATTCAGTTTAATATCTAAATCTAAAATTAAATCATCAGGATTGATGTCCCATAATCTCACCGTTTTGTCAAAACTTGCAGAAGCAATCCTTTGACCATCAGGACTAAAACTGACTCCCCAGATTTGCTCGCTATGTCCTTCCAGAGTTTGCAACAGCTCCCCTTCAACACTCCATAGTCTCACTGTTCTGTCACCACTCCCGGAAGCAATCCTTTGACCATCAGGACTAAAACTTACTCCATAAACCCAATCGGCATGTCCTTCTAGAATTTGCAACAACTCCCCTTCAATACTCCATAGTCTCACTGTTCTGTTTCATAATTAAAACGGAATATAGAATTTGGTAACAAATCAGAACTTGGTAAAACGTGATTATTTGTTAGTAATAAATTTTCAGTTACTAAAAAACCTGTCCCCGACCAACGCTCATGACCAGATTGAACGGCGATATAAGCAATCGATCGGGACACGTCTAGTCCTTGCTGTAAAAAAGCAATGGGACGTAGCGTATTTTCCCCAATAATCTTTTCTAAAACATCTGCCGTCGTTTCTCCACCTCGCCAACGATCGATATTAGGGATGGCAGCGATCGGGGTCATCATGTCATATTTTGTTAGCAATCGATCGATAAATTCTTGCTGCTGAATACCTACAAAACCCTTGAGAGTATTGAGAAATAATCCTAATACTTCATGGTCGCGGGTTAACCGCCCATATTCAGATAGATAACTAACAATTTCACTAACAGCTACAAAGGATGCACCCGAAATGTCAATCATAGGCACTAATTGCTTCAAACCTGCTAATTCCAGGATTTGTAGGCGCGATCTTTCCGTTCTTAAATCTGGTAAGTCCTTAAGCAGAGTGATGAGCTGTTTTTTATCTTCTATATCCCAATGAATCATTTTACACGGCTCCAGTACCAACCTATTTATCTAGTATTTTTGAATAACTACCCCTTTCGATAAATTAGAGGACTAAGTAATTTTTAGCTCTAGGAAGTTACTCAAATAAAGAATACCCATAGTGCTTAGCAAAAAATTCAAAACGACTGCCTCAACCCGCGATTGAATCAGTAGAACTATTAATTAGAATGACTTTTTCTATATATTTAGTATACCTTACCAGATAGACGGACAACTGGCAAGTGATTTTCCAATTTTCCGTAGATATTACGGACAGTGGGTCTGCCTAATACCTCTATTTCCCTGAAACAGTTTCGTAGGTATTTTTATTTGGCAACAATTATTGAGGTTTAGCAATAATTATTGATATTGTCGAGTTATCATGACTTGGCGGGAATCTTTTGCAGATTTAGTTGACAAAAGTCGATCGCGATCGGATTAGTTCGTAGTTTAGTTAGTAGTAAGGACTTTAGTCCTTAAATAGGAGAGGACTGAAGTCCTCACTACGAACCGTTTTTTGTAATGGTAATTCATGGGACACCATATCAATCTCCATCATAAAAACTGCGCTGTTTGTGCTAAACTATCTCGGGTTAATTGTCAAACAACTGCTGCATGAAGCAAGGAAGGTTTAATGTTGAAATTGTACGGATGGCGGCGAAGAATAGCTTTAATTATTACGATCGCGATCGCCCTGATTTCCCCAATAATTTTATCCCCCAATTTGCAAGCTCAAACTTCTCCACCGCAGCCAAAAACTGAATTGCGTGGCGTCTGGCTGACTAACATCGACAGCGACGTTATCTACTCCCGCAAAAATGTAATTGATGCTGTAAATCGGCTAGACAAACTTAATTTTAATACCATATATCCGACAGTTTGGCAAGGTGGATATACCATGTATCCCAGCGCCGTAGCAAAAAGAGTATTCGGACAGCAAATCGATCCGTCGCCCGGACTTCAAGGGCGAGATGTTCTCAAAGAAATTATTGCAGCATCCAAGCGCAAAGGTATCGCAGTAATTCCGTGGTTTGAATTTGGTTTCATGGCCCCCGCTAAATCGGAATTAGCCCGACTGCATCCTGACTGGCTGGCACGCAGGCGCGACGGTTCAACTATTTGGAAAGAAGGCAAGGAAGATCGAGTTTGGCTGAATCCATTTCATCCTCAAGTGCAGCAATTTATTCAAGATTTAATCCTAGAAATTGTTACCAACTACGATCTAGATGGCATTCAATTTGACGACCATTTCGGATTGCCAGTAGAATTTGGTTACGAACCGCTAACAGTTTCCATGTATCAAGCAGAAATCAAAAGTCCTCCCTCAAATGATGCGCGGGAAACCTTTTGGGTGCGGTGGCGTGCCGACAAAATCAATGATTTTATGGGGCGCTTGTTTGCAGCTATTAAAGCCCGCAAACCAAAATGTATTGTTAGCGTATCTCCCAACCCTTTGCACTTTGCTTTACCCGCCCACTTGCAAGACTGGTTTACTTGGGAAAGACGCGGTTATGCACAAGAAATTATCGTGCAAGTTTATCGCAGCGACATCAAGCGTTTTATCACCGAATTGGAACGGGAAGAAGTTAAACTTGCTAACGCGAACATTCCGACAGCGATCGGCATTTTAACAGGTTTGAAAAACAACTCGATTTCGCTCAAACAAATTCAAGAACAAGTAGCAGAAGTGCGCAAAAGAAACTTGGGTGGCGTCTCATTCTTCTTTTATGAAAGCTTGGCAAGTTGGGCAAAAGAAACGCCCGAACAACGAGATTCGGGATTGCGATCGCTCTTTCCGACAAAAATCCCGCGCCCGTCAGTTTAAAATAAAATAATATCATTTCTAGAAACCTGGTTTCTTGGCAAAGACTTGCGATGTTAGCGTTATATCTTAATAAGAAATCCGGTTTTTCATCTCTCGTGTATCCTCAGAAACCGGGTTTCTTGGCAAAGACTGACACTTTTAATGTTATCTTGTCACAAGAAACCCGGTTTCTCATCTCGCGTGCATCGCAATTGCTGCATTTACTTCGGGTGAATATGAAAAAAATCATCCATCGTTTAAAAATTGCCACTTTACTCCTGGGAATTTTTTTTACAATCGGCTACGTCACTCCTCGAAAGTGGGGAAATTTCGCACCGACAGATTGTAGGATTCCTAT
This sequence comes from Microcoleus sp., assembly GCA_051652045.1. Taxonomy (GTDB): domain Bacteria; phylum Cyanobacteriota; class Cyanobacteriia; order Cyanobacteriales; family Microcoleaceae; genus Microcoleus. Next base: position 3,450 of record JBOFTL010001232.1, read on the forward strand.
TTACGTTCGCAACCAAGGAATTCATACCGAAATTATAGTTCCCGTCAAAAATGAATATTTTAACTGGAATCAATTTTTACCGTTAACCGAAATCGGACGCGATGCCAATTCCGATTACAAATATCTAGGTTTTGGCTGGGGCGATCGAGCATTTATGTTGGCAACTCCCACCTCAGCAACGATCGACCCCATTATAACTTTCAAGGCGCTATTTCTCCCCACCCCCTCTACAATGCAGGTTCAAGGTTATGGAGCTTTGCCGTTCGATCGAGCAACTAAATGTGTTAAAATTAGCAGCGCAAATTATCTGAGGATTGTGAACTTTATTAAAAACTCCTTTCAATTAGATGCAGCAGGTAATACAATAAAAATTAGCTACGGCTATCATAACCATGACAGTTTTTACGAAGCAAAAGGCAGTTACTCGATTTTGAGAAGTTGCAATGACTGGACGGCAGAAGCCTTGAGAGAAGCTGATGTGAATACTCCTGTATGGTCAACTCTTTCTTCGGCAATTATGTTGCATTTAAATAGCGGTTGCAAATGTAATTGAATAGTTGAGAGTTGAGAGTTAATGAAATTCATCTGCGTTTATCTGCGTTAATCCGCCTCGATCTGCGGTTGCAAGTTGAGAGTCTTAATATAAATCTGTAGGTTGGGTTGAGGCACGAAACCCAACTCTTGATTTACAATAAGATGTTGGGCCAAGCGTTGCGTAGGGTTCGCTGCCGCTCAACCCAACCTACCAATTCAATAAGATGTTGGGTTTCGCTGCCGCTCAACCCAACCTACTAATTCCCGATTTCCAATTCCCAATTCCCAATTCCCAATTCCCAAATAATTATGAATGTAATTCCAGCGATCGACCTTTTAGAAGGCAAGTGCGTCAGACTGTATCAGGGAGACTACGCCAAATCTCAAACTTTTAACGAAAACCCCGTAGAAGTAGCGAGACAGTGGGTAAATGAAGGCGCGACGATGCTGCATTTAGTAGATTTAGATGGCGCAAAAGCAGGTCATCCAGTCAATCAAAAAGCCATTGAAGCGATCGTCCGTGCAGTAGATATTCCCTGTCAAGTAGGAGGCGGAATGCGCGATCGCGCTGCTGTTTCTGCTATCCTCAATCTCGGAGTGCGGCGCGCGATTCTAGGTACTGTCGCCGTCGAAAAACCGCAGTTAGTCGGCGAATTGTGCGCGGAATTTCCCGGTCAAATTCTGGTGGGAATTGACGCCAGAAATGGTAAAGTAGCAACTAGAGGCTGGCTGGAAACTTCCGAAGTTTTAGCAACAGAATTAGCCCAAAAAATGGCAAAATTGGGAGCAGCAGAAATTATTTACACCGACAGTCACCGCGACGGTACGATGGAAGGACCGAATTTGGAATCCTTGCGCGAAATTGCCAATGCGATTTCAATTCCCGTAATTGCTTCCGGCGGAGTCAGTTCGATCGCCGATTTGTTAA
>JBOFTL010001233.1:0-5747 GCA_051652045.1 Microcoleus sp.
TGAACGGTGCCGCCACTCGCTTGCTCAAACTGTTAGGTCATACTGACATCGCAACGGTTAATTCTAGCTGCGGTCCGGAACAAGAATACTTCTTAATCGATTCTCATTTTGCTCACAGCCGCCCCGATTTGCTGTTAACCGGCCGCACTTTATTCGGTCGCCCGTCTGCTAAAGGCCAGCAGTTTGACGATCACTATTTTGGAGCAATTCCCGAGCGAGTCCAAGTCTTCATGCAAGACGTGGAAGAAAAAATGTACCGCTTGGGAATCCCGGCAAAAACCCGACACAATGAAGTAGCCCCCGGTCAGTTTGAAATTGCGCCTGTTTTTGAAGCCGCCAACGTCGCCAGCGACCACCAGCAAATGACGATGACAATTCTGAAAAACATGGCAAAGAAACACGGTTTCATGTGCTTGCTGCACGAAAAACCCTTTGCTGGCATTAACGGTTCCGGGAAGCACGTTAACTGGTCGGTAGGTAATGCAACTCAGGGGAATTTGCTCGATCCGGGCGATACTCCCCACGCTAACTTGCAATTTTTGCTGTTCTGCGGTGCGGTAATTCGGGGCGTTCACAAATACGGGCCGCTGCTGCGGGCTGTGGTGGCGACGGCTAGCAACGACCACCGTTTGGGCGCTAATGAGGCTCCGCCAGCGATTATTTCTGTTTATTTGGGCTCGCAGTTGGAAGATGTGTACGAGCAAATTAAGAAGGGAGATGTTAAAGATTCCACCCATGCTGGAGTGATGAGTCTGGGTGTTGCTACTTTGCCAGAGTTCCAAAAAGATCCGGGCGATCGCAATCGTACTTCACCTTTTGCTTTCACGGGAAATCGCTTTGAATTCCGGGCCGTGGGTTCGGGTCAGTCGGTTTCCGGTCCGTTGGTGGCGATGAACACGATTTTGACTGATTCTTTAATCTGGGTAGCTGATAAGTTAGAAGCTGAACTAGCGAAAGGATTGAACCTCACCGATGCTGCTTTTACTGTGCTTAAAGAGGTGATGGAACAGCACAGTGCCGTGATTTTTGGCGGCAACGGTTATTCGCCAGAATGGCACAAAATGGCGGTTGAAGAGCGCGGATTGTTGAACCTGCCGACGACTGCTGATGCTTTGCCGGTGTTGAAAGAGAAGTACATTGAAGAGCTGTTTGACAGAACTGGCGTACTGACTCCCAAGGAATTGGAAAGCCGTTTTGAAGTTTATTCGGAGCAGTACATTCAAACGATCGAAATGGAGGCGAAGCTGGTCATTAGTTTGGCAAAAACTGCGATTTATCCGGCTGGTGTTCGTTATTTATCCGAACTGTCTGGTAGCATTGCTAATTTGCAGGCGATCGGCATTGAATTGGATAAGGAAACTGCCGCAAATGTTGCCTCTTTAACTAAGTCGATGATGGATTATGTCAGCAAATTAAGCGCTGCTTTGGAACAGCACGATTTTGCTTCGATCGAGGAGCATATGCAGCATTGCGCGAAAACTTTGCGTCCGATGATGGATAAAGTACGCGAATATGCTGATGCTTTAGAAGGCGAAGTCGCAGATGATTTGTGGCCGCTGCCTAAGTATCAAGAAATGCTGTTTGTCAAGTAGTTCTGTTCGGAGTACGGACTTACAGCAGATTCCAGGTAAGCAGAGATAGAGGACACGGCAGTGCCGTGCCCCTACTTCGATCGATTGCTTGACGGGTGTACTTTATAAACGTGGAATCTGCTGTAAGTCAGCTACATATTTCTGACTGAAGTCCGCACTACAAACCTTGACTCAATTCATACCAAATCCAGGTTCGATATACGCTCGATCGATCTTGGTAAACCTGATATCTTGCATCATTCTCAATAGCTCGTGCAAGAAACCGGGTTTTTGACGAAAAATATGTGCTTTTATGCAAAGTCCTTGCCAAAAACCCGGTTTCTGGGATTGACGCAATATCTCAGTAAACCCTGATTTTTTATAATTATATGATACACACTTAATAATTAGTCCGCTACATCCGCGACTACTTCCTTCTTATGCGATCGGCAGTTCGATCGCAAATTCTGTCCCTTTTCCCAATACTGAATGACAAGTCAAAGTTCCTCCGTGAGTTTCTTCGATAATTTGTTTGCTAATTGACAATCCTAATCCCGTTCCTTTCCCCACTCCTTTCGTGGTAAATAAATGGTCGAATATTTTTGCCTTTACTGATTCTGAAATTCCGGTACCGTTATCTTTAATGGCGATCGCAACTCTGCTACCACTTTCAGATATTTTAGTGATAATAGTAATAGCGTTAGGATGTTCTTTGATTTCGGAAAAATTACGACCTAAATTGGCTTCTTCAAATGAGTCGATCGCGTTAGCTATTAGATTCATAAACACCTGATTTAATTGTCCTAAATAACAGGTAATAGGCGGGATATTTCCGTAATGTTTAATAATTTCAATTGCCGGTCTGCGATCGTTAGCTTTCAAGCGGTGTTGTAAAATTGCCAAAGTGCTGTCAATGCCGTCGTGAATATTTGCAGCAACTTTAGAGTTTGTGTCGCTGCGGGAAAAAGTGCGGAGAGAAATACTAATCTTACTAATTCGTTCTACGCCGACTGCCATAGATGCCAGCATTTGCGGTAAGTCTTCTACAAGATATTCTAAATCGATGTCATCTGCATTTTGCTCGATTTCCGAGTCAGGATTGGGTAGGTGTTTTTGATAAAGTTGCAAGTGCTCGATCAAATCTGTAACAGCAGCGGTAGCTTGGTTGAGATTTCCGTTAATAAACCCGACAGGGTTGTTAATTTCGTGGGCAACTCCAGCAACGAGATTGCCGAGGGCGGACATTTTTTCACTTTGAACTAGCAGCAGTTGAGCTTGTTGCAAGTCTTGGATGTATTGTTCTAATTGTTGCGATTTTTCTTGTTCTCGTATGTAGAGAGCGGCATTTTCTTGATTGGTTTTTTGCAGGTTAATGAATGCTGTTTCCAGTTGAGATGCCATGATATTAAAAGTTTTTGCTAATACCCCTAGCTCGTCATTTCTGTCAGTAGTTATCGCGCGATCGAATTCACCGTCTGCTAAAGCTAGGGCGGCATCTTTGACTTCTAAAATTGGTTTGACAATCCAGCGAACTGTCAAAATGCCGATCGTACTGGAAACAGCTAATGCTAGCAAGCAAAGTACGACGGTAATGCGAGTATTGGCATTAATTTTCTCCATAAAACTGGATTCTGGAACTACAACCACAATCAACCAATCTATACCTCGCTTATCAGAAAATGGCGTTACTTGTACGAATTGGCGAGCGCCATTTATGGTAAAATCAAGCTGTTGGTTATCGGCAATTTTAACGAAACTACCAAAGCGATTTTTTAAATGCTTTGCTGTCAAACTAATTAAAGGTATTTTGCTTTGTTGTGCGTAAATACGCTGGGAACTCTTGCCGTCAGTAGCAACAATAAAAGGTTTTTCAGTTGTTGAAGAAGCAACAATAAATCCCGATCGTTCTATGATAAAAGTTTGTCCAGAGCGTCCAACTTTTGTCTGTTTGAGAAACTCACTAATATCAGAAAGAACTAAAGCAACTCCTAAAACTCCCACCAATTTTCCCGATTTGTAAACTGGCTGTCCGGCATCAATGCTAATGTTGGGAGTTGGAGCTACCCAAACAGACATAGGACTCCAAATAGCTTTACCTTTCTTCGCTGCAACTTTGTACCAAGGTCGATCGCGCGGATCGAAGCCGGAAGTAACTGACAGCAACTTACCGCGATCGCCAATATTATTAACGGCATAGTTATAAAATTTTCCGCCATCATTTTTTTTGACAATTCCCATATTAAATGTGCGATCGGCTAGCCGACCCGTACCCATAAATTCTCCTCGCTCGCTGCTATAATGGATGTAACTTACGGTTTCAAATCTTTGCATTTGTTGCCAAAAATATCGTTCTAAAGTTGCACTATCTTCTACATTCAGAATTCCCAGATTAATGGCATCTAAATTAATTTTATTGACCGCATGAGGCTGTGCTAAAAAAGTTTGAAGGTGCTGTTGAATGAGATCGGTAACTTCGCCGCGTAATTGAGTCGCAACATCGTTTACAGCTTGCTGTCCGTTTTTAAAGGAAAGATAGCCGATTAAGGATACTGTACCAACAATTTCTATTACAAAAGGCGCTATCAAAGCTGTGCGAAGAGGAACGCGGCTTAAAATTTTAGATAGAGTTAGCATTGGCATTTGATAGTTGATAGTTGATAGTTAATGAAATTCATCTGCGTCGATCTTAGTCGCTCTGCCTCAATCTGCGGTTGCCAGTTAATAGTTGACCTGGGACAGTCAAGAGTTGATAGTGGACAGAGGTAATGCGATCGCAAATTCTGTCCCTTCTCCCAATATTGAATCACAAGTCAAACTTCCCCCGTGAGTTTCTTCCACAATTTGACGGCTGATTGACAGTCCCAAACCCGTTCCTTTTCCTACTCCTTTGGTAGTAAATAAATGATCGAAGATGCGCTCTTTTACTGTCTCTGACATTCCTTTACCATTGTCTTGAATCTTAATTACTATATTTTGACCGCATTCGCTCAGTTCAGTTTTCACAAAAATCTTGTTGGGATTGGCTTTGATTTCGGCAAAACTTCGACCCTGATTAGCTTCTTCTATGGAGTCGATCGCGTTTGCCAAAATATTCATAAATACCTGATTTAACTGTCCTGTAAAACACTCGATTAAAGGCAGATTGCTGTAGATTTTAATGACTTTAATTTCCGGGCGCAGTTCGTTAGCCTTGAGGCGATATTTCAATATTAGCAAAGTGCTATCAATCCCTTCGTGAATGTTGCAGGCAACTTTACGATCGCTATCTGCCCGAGAGAAAGTACGCAAGCTAGTGCTGATATTGCGGATGCGATCGACTGCTACTTTCATCGAACCAAATATTTTCGGTAAGTCTTCGATCAGAAACTCCAAATCTATTTTTTCTGCACTTTTTTTAATGGCGGGTAGCGCATCGGGATAGCAATCTTGATAGCATTCCAAATGCGCGAAAATATCTTGAATGTATTCTTCAATATTGTCAATACTGCCGTTGAGAAAGCCGATCGGATTGTTAATTTCGTGGGCAACTCCAGCAACTAAATTGCCCAATGCCGACATTTTTTCATTTTGAATTAAGTGAGTTTGAGCTTGCTGGAGTTCCTGCAAAGCTTGTTCTAAATGTTGGTTTTTTTCCTGCAACATTAATCTTGCCTGCGTCCGTTCGGTAGCATCAACTGCTAATCCAATGATGCCGATTTGGTTACCTTGCGAGTCTTTAATTTGCGTTTTAGTGACTTCTAAATTGTGAATCGTACCATCATTAAATGGCAGTATTTCTAATGAAAATTGTGGTGTGTCATTTGCTAAACACGTGCTATCTGAAGCTATACAATTAGTAGCAAATTCTTGGTTCAATACTTCTCGATAGTGTTCAGATTGGATGAAACGGCTTGCCGGAATTCCCACATCTTGGCAGAATGTTTTGTTGATAAACTGAATTTTACCATTCAGATCGGTCATCCAAATCCAAATAGGGGCAGCATTGAGAATCGCTTTCAGAGTTTGTTTTTGTTTGGCAAGTTGGGCTTCCGATTGGCGCAAGGCATCTTCGGTTTGCTTGCGATCGCTCAAATCAATATCAACACAATATATTTCTAATTCTCCTGCAGCATTTGTCAGCATGATGTGGCTGGAATAAACGCTGACTGTCGAACCATCTTTGCGCATAAAATCAAA
>JBOFTL010001234.1:0-1994 GCA_051652045.1 Microcoleus sp.
AATAGGAAACATCGATCGCTTCTCCCCAATCTTGGATGCAGTTATTTGGTGTATTGCGATGTTCATAGCGACGCAAGACCGATCGAAGATTGTGTTTTGAGACTTTTTCGCCGATGATTTGAGATAGATTTTGCCACAAATGCGAACCGATGTGTTTAATAGAATCTGGTTCGTAAACTAAGCGATCGGCTATTTCTTGATAAGAGTATCCCTCCCAAGTTCCCAGAAAGACGATGGATTGAATGTCAGTGAGTTTTTGCTTTTTGTTAGCGGATTGTAACAAATTATCGATAAGGGCGATCGCCTCTTGTGGTGTCATAGTTTGTTATTTGATGTGTCTGGTAAAATTTACCAATTATTCTGATTGTGGGTTGCTTGTCAGGATAAAAAACAAATTTTTTGAGTTAACCGGGATTTAATACCTTTTATATTCGGTGATTGAAACCGCGTCTACTCGGCGGTTGAAACCGCTTCTACACGAACGAAGTCCGCCTGCGCGGACTGAGGAACAAGAGGGGTATTTAAACCGGATTTGGGATGAGGTGAAATCTAAAGTCGATCGGGGAATTTACGCAAGTTTACAAAAGATGGTTACTTTTTCTCACCGGCAGGGCGATCGGGGTGGTTTATTCTTTGAGTTAAGGCAGAGCAAAAGCTGTTCAGACTGTTCAGGGTTAAACCATAGATGTGTGGGATAGGGCGACTAGGAAGAGTATTGTACGCAACTGCGGGAAAATTAATAGTTATGCCGACCAATTGGTCAAGGAGTCATAATGGCAAAGATTGAGGATAAGACTCAAGAGGTTATTCCCTACCTTCAGGGAAGATTGAATGGTTATCGTGTAGACAGAGGTTTAACGACCTTCTCCGAGCGCACAACCGATGTTCCGGTAATTGGCGAATCAGGTTACAAAGACAAAGCGCGAGGTTCTGGTGAAATTGCAAGTATTGATTTGGCTTCAGGAGCATTACAAAGGATTGATGCTGAAGTTCCTGGAATACCAATCTTGTGGGCTGCGGACATTATCTTCACAATCCGATACAAGGCAAACAGCCACGGAGAAAGGTGGGCTTATCCTGGGGGCGCATGGGTTGATGACATATGGGGTAGTGTGAATAGTGCTGGCACAATCAAAGCCAATCTCAAGATCAAACCCCAAACCAATGGCGTATTGGTACTTGAAATCAGCGTAGATCCCGATGCTGACGATCGTCCAGGTAGCTTCGTCAAAGATTATGTTGCCCCGTTGTTTCGTGACGCTATCGACAACACGTTGGAGCAATTTACAAATACCCAAATTAGTTGACCAACTGTACAGGTTAATTGTTTTAATCTATAGAGCTTTTGGACTTAAGACCTACTAGTTTTTCAACGAGCGGAGACAAAAATGAGTTTTAACCCACTAAAATCTTTCGTAGACACGGCGGTTCCCTCTGTAGGAGGTTTTATAGGAGATTTAGCTCAGGATGTTGGTGTATCAATTTCTGATCCTGTTGGAACCTTTACTAAAGCTATTCAGAATCCAAAATCAGTAGCCTCTGGTCTATTTTCTCTCCTTCCCTCTGCGAAGATATCAGTTCCTAATCCTCTTGATTTTATCAAGGAAACAATCAAGTCGATCGCTCAAATTTTCAAAGGCATTATCGACTCTGTAGTAGACAAAATTGACTATGTTATTAGTAGCAATATTGCTAAGCTGCAAGAAGCAGGAGTTGCTATAGCGAATAAATTTGAAAGTGTCGCTAATAATATAATCAGCAATGCAAGTGCAACCTATAAATCTCTTTTGGAAAAAACTATCAATGAACTTAAAGGGATTATAGAAAAAACGTTTCAGGAAGTTAGGGATTTACTCCAACAAGCTGACAAGGTTGTTGAAGCTAGAATTCATCAGATTGGCAATATCATTGTGTCTAGTTTGGAGACAATAACAAAAATTGCTGATACATATGCTCCCGAAAAAATCATGACCGACTTAGTTACCCCTACCTTA
>JBOFTL010001235.1:0-2241 GCA_051652045.1 Microcoleus sp.
GTCAAGCGCAGCCTTTCTACATAAGTGTTAAAACTGAGGAACTGCGTATCAATTTGCATCCCCAATTTGCCCAAATCTTGCTTGATTTGGGTTGCCATTTGTTCCCGAACTTTTTTACCTGCTGCTATCAACAAAGTAAACCGCACTTTGTTACCTTCCGCATCCAACAAGTTGCCATTAGGATCGTACTTGAATCCCGCACTCAACAGTAACTCTTTCGATTTTTGCGGGTCGTGATTGTAAGTTTTCAATCCTTGTTCGGGAGACAAATAAAACGGACTTTGCGCCGGAATTGGTGAATGCAACGGTGCTCCAAGCCCGCGATAGATATTGTTAGTCATGGCGTCGCGGTTGATACCGTAAGCTACTGCTTGCCGGAATTCCTTAGTCGCAAACCAGCGAGATTTAATTGGGTCTACAAAGGGCTGATTTTGAGCGTTGCGTCCCTGATTTAGGTTGAAACACATAAACACGCTGCCAGTATCCGGGCCGCCGTTAAAAACAGTATATTTGCCGCGTTTTTCCTCGCGTTTCAATAGGGGGAACACCTCCGGCTGCACGTCTAGAGTATCCAAATCGCCCGATCGAAAGTTCAACAATTGATTGTCAGTATTTTCGATAATTTGCCAGACAATTTGCTGGATGTAAGGCTGAGCATTTCCTTCAGGATCTTTGCGCCAAAAATACGGATTTCGCTCCAACACGACGCGCTGATTTGGGGTATAGCTTAAGAGTCGGTATTGACCGTTACCGACAATTTTTTTGGGGTCAGTATCCGTTCCCCAAGTAGTGAGAAATTTAGGCTTACCGTCAGGTTCTGTATTGGTGGCAGCTTCTTGTAAAATATGAGCGGGTAAAATAGGAATTCCGCCCGCAAATCTAATAAATGGAGCGAAGGGTTCTGCTACTGAAAATTCAATGCGGCGGCTGTCAAGTTTTTTCAGTTTTGGGAATTCGCGGCTGGCACCAACTCTCAGGGTATCTTTTAAACCGCTGGGGATTTTATCATTGAAGTAAATCTTTTCATAACTGAAGATAATGTCATCGGTTGTCATCGGTTGTCCGTCGGACCATTTCAATCCTTCTCGCAAGGTGAAGACAATTTTTTTGCCATCTTTAGAAACTTCCCAGGATTCAGCTAAACCGGGTTCTAATTCTGATGTTAAACCGTTTTGGTTAATCAGTCCGTCGTAGATATAGCCAAAAATGTCGTAGGCCGACTGATTTAGCGGGTAGTTAAAAGTAGCCGGGCCGCTGGGAGTGGGTACGATGAGCCTGTTGACTAAGTTCGATCGGGCGGGGGCGCAAGCCGATAGAGTTAAAATGGCAATTGCTGCGAGTAAAACAGCCAGCCAGCGCAGTCTTGAATGTAGCGTCATAATAGAAATTTTCATAACTTTTTTAGTGTATCACCTGCGTAGAATTATGGCTGAGATTTCAAGATGCAGTGGAGAATCAAGTTGTCTGTCGGGTCTGGTTCAATAAAATTTAAATTCAAACTTTCCCGCAGTATATCTGGTATTAAGTGGACCATTTCTATCTTTGTAGCCAATAAGTCGAGAGCTACAAAAAGACGAGTATTAATATTATTTATCAGCTCTTCATTCTCATTGAGGGCTTCTTCTAAGTGGAAGACAAGAGACTGGGCAGAAGGCGAAGTTCGATCTCGTTTTAGTTGACTGATTTGTTGTTCCATTGCACTGAAAAAACGGTTGCGTCGCTTGATTTCGTCTTCTAAAGCCGAAAGGGATTCCATGCAGCAAATACTGGGTATTGCTATGCTGACTGATGTCGGTACACTCACCAACAAGTTGTTAGCTTCAGGATCGCGTCCCGTAGCGATGCTCATCAGAAAGTTAGTCTCGATATATAAAATTGCCACCAATTTCTACCCTCGATCTTGTCGTTCCACCTGCGAGCAGTGGCAATATGCCAATTTTTGCTATCTGTTCTGCGGCTGGCGGAATCTTAGACTTCCAATTATAAGCTAAGTCGCGCAGCCATGCTTCAACCAGTCTAGTTAGGTATCGCTTAAATATCCTTTTGTTACCAAATTCATGCTCGTAATGGCAAAGTATTTCACCTGTGTTTAGAGAGCAAACGGGTTCAGATAAATTTATTCCGTCCCATTTGAAAATCAGCATCTGTTCGGTGTCAACAAACATAGCATAGGGAATAAGGGTGTTTTGCTCGGACATTTTTGCTAGTGCTGCTTTCAGCCAAGAGATAGTGCCATCAACT
>JBOFTL010001236.1:0-3611 GCA_051652045.1 Microcoleus sp.
ACTCTCAACTATCAACCCTTCGACAAGCTTAGGGCAAGCTCTCAACTAAGAGGGCCCGCACTCTTGGCATCGCCCCTACAACTCTCAACTCTCAACTCTCAACTCTCAACTATTAATCAATTATCATTTTTTCCGCAGCATCAGTTTCTAAGTTATACTGCCAGTTGATATCCGGGATGCGATCGAATGCTTGGTTTAGCGATACCTCCCACATTTTTCGCATCTGCGCTAGGTAAGGATCTCCCAAACGCAGCACCAATCGATTATCGATCGCCAAACGATCGCGAGTGTACATCACCAAATTAATCGGCGGTCCTACAGAAATATTAGATTTCATAGTTGAGTCGATCGACAGCAAAGCAGATTTAGCCGCAGCTTCCAAAGAAGTTTCAAATGTCAGAACGCGATCTAAAATTGGCTTGCCGTACTTAGTTTCTCCTATTTGCAAAAAAGGAGTTTCCGCCGCCGCTTGAATGCAATTTCCTTGAGAGTAAATCAAAAATAGTTCGGGATCTTGCCCTTTAATTTGACCGCCCAAAATCATGCTGCATTTGCCTTCAATCCCATCTTTTTTGAGCCAAGGACCGTCTAATTCAGACATATGGCGGATTTTGCTCCCAACGTAGCGAGCCACGTCAGACATAGCAGGCAAGTTATGCAGATTGACATCTGCCCCTACTTTCAAATCTTTGTGCAGTTCGTTAACTGCCCCTTGAGTCATTGACAAATTACCCGCAGTACATAGCAAAATTACTCGCTCTCCGGGACAGGAAAAATCAAACAGTTTTTTGTATGTGGATATGTGGTCAACGCCTGCATTGGTGCGAGAGTCCGCAGCCATTACAATGCCGTCTCTGGTGATGATGCCAAGGCAATAAGTCATGTCGATTTTAGATTTTAGATTTTAGATTTTAGATTGTTGGATTGTGGGATTGTTGGATTGAGAGATTGTGGGATTGTTGGATTGAGAGATTGTGGGATTGTTGGATTGAGAGATTGTGGGATTGTTGGATTGAGAGATTGTGGGATTGTTGGATTGTGGGATTGGGTGTTTTAGATTTCATAATATTCGCTCTGTGATTTTTTCGCTCGATGATTTTTTTGATTGAAAATAGGCGTGCTGATTGAGTTTTTTTGCTTGAGTATTGGGATTGTCGATCGACATTTTACTTGATTAATTGACTATTTATCTCGCTAATTTCTCCCAATCACACAATCTCTCAATCTCCCAATCTTCAATCTAAAATCGCTCAATCTCCCCATCTTCAATCTAAAATCTCAAATCTAAAATCTAAAATCTCTCAATCTCCCCCCTCCCCACTCCTGCCCCTCTGGCAAAAATAGGCTGCATTTTGTTTAACACGATGCAACTGGGAAACAGGTTTGCGGGTACTCTATAGCAGTGCTGCTCAACCCTACAAGAATTTAATCTGAGGAGGTATAGCCAAACGCTCTCAGAAATGTTAAGATTCGTAACATACTTACCGCCGTGGACATCCTGGCTCAGAACCTAACCTGAGATAGGAGTTACAGGCAGTAGCAGCTAGCTACCATAAAATTAAGCCTCTTTAAATGCAAGGAAAGCGCAAAAGCCCGCCCGCTTTCCTTCCCAGCTTATGCTAGGGGTTTGTTGCCACCAAACCTTTAGAGGCTGAGATCCTCAGCGGGAAAAGCTCATGAAAACTCCTAAGTCCTCAGACACGGATTCTGTTCGCGCTTACTTGCGAGAAATCGGCCGCGTTCCCCTGCTGACCCATGAGCAAGAAATACTCTACGGGAAACAGGTACAGCGGTCAACTGTCTTGAACGAAGAAAAAAATATTCTGATTGAAGAGTTAAACCGCGAGCCGACGCCGGCGGAATGGGCCCAGGCAGTTGGTATGTCTGAAGCTGAGTTGCTACGGGCGATCGAACTGGGGGAAAGGGCGAAGCGGCAAATGGTGGAAGCCAATCTGCGACTGGTGGTGTCTGTTGCTAAAAAATATATCAAGCGCAACGTAGATTTACTGGATCTAATTCAGGAAGGCACTATTGGAATGCAGCGAGGAGTGGAAAAATTTGATCCGACCAAGGGTTACAGATTTTCTACCTATGCTTATTGGTGGATTCGCCAGGCCATTACTCGCGCGATCGCGGAAAAGGGTCGCACCATCCGCTTGCCGATCCATATTACTGAAAAACTCAACAAAATTAAAAAAGCTCAGCGCCAACTCGCTCAAAAACTCGGCCGTGCTGCTACCGCTGCTGAGTTGGCATCGGAGTTAGAGTTGACTCCCAAGCAAATTCGCGAATATTTGGAACGCGCCCGCTTGCCGCTTTCTTTAGATTTGCGGGTGGGAGACAATCAAGATACGGAGTTGGGCGATTTGCTGGAAGATACGGGTACTTCTCCAGAAGATTTTGCCCTGCAATCTTCCCTGCGCGCCGACTTGGAACACTTGATGGCCGATTTGACTCCCCAGCAGCGGGAAGTTTTGGCTTTGCGCTTTGGTTTGGAAGACGGGCAAAGTTTAACCTTAGCAAAAATAGGCGATCGACTCAGCATCAGTCGCGAAAGGGTGCGACAAATCGAACGTGAAGCCCTGACAAAACTTCGCAAGCGCAAGCAAGATATCGACGATTACCTGGCAAGCTAGGTAAATGGGGGAAAAGGCGATCGAACTTCTGATGTGCCCTTTCTCCCATCGAACAGCAGGCGATCGATCCCTGCAACCGTAAAACCCGGCAATCTAAATTCGGTTCCGCCTACTTGGCTGCCTTTACCGTCCTGCTACATTAGTAAATAGTTAGTAATAAACAAAAGTAGCGATCGGATAAAGGTTATTTACACTAACCGCTCCGGGCTTAACATAAAAAACTATCTCTTCAAGGGAGGTTCTCGTGAGTAACACACCTAATAAATCCCCAGAATTTTTTGAAGAAGACGGAGAAAATGCCAATTTACTCTGGCAATACGTGCAATCAATGCCTCCAGATACTGTTTCCCATTTATCCAAGCCGACATCTCATGAAGTTTTTCAAGTAATGGAGCGCAATATTGTCGGACTTTTGGGAAATTTGCCTTCGGAACATTTCGGAGTGACAGTTTCTACCAGCCGCGAACACTTGGGTAGATTGCTGGCTTCGGCAATGATTAGCGGTTATTTTCTGAGAAATGCCGAGCAGCGCATGACTTTTGAAAAGTCCATACAAGCCAGTGAGATTCACGGTTCGGAGGATTAGTAATTTATTAACATTTAAACTTTGTATTTGTCAAGCACCCGATCGCCAGATTGGGTGTTTTTGAATAGCTAGCCCGTAGGTTGGGTCCAGGAACGAAACCCAACACGAGATTAGTAGTTGTCGATCGCTAAGGAAGCTGATAAAATCTATCAACTATCAACTATCGATCGATCGCGAGCGAGGACGCTCGCACTACAACTCTTAATCGATCGCGAGCGGGGACGCTCGCACTACAACTATCAACTATTTTATATGTCAACTTCTCCTGTGGTGCATAAAGTTATCGGGGTTGCTGTAATTAAGAACGATCGAGAGCAATTTTTGATTGACAAACGCAGCCCGCAAGGTCTGCACGGCGGTTTTTGGGAATTTCCGGGAGGAAAAGTTGA
>JBOFTL010001237.1:0-7467 GCA_051652045.1 Microcoleus sp.
AGATTCAGGTGAGCCTCCTTTGGAGAACATCCCGTTCACCTTGGACTTTAACCGGAACGGTCGCTTCGATGCTGCTACAGAGCCCCTCGCCAGAACTAATGCTGCGGGGATTGCCACGTTCACCAATTTAGCGCCTGGGACTTACTCGGTATTGGAAGTTTTCAACGATCCTAACGTTCCCAACCCGTTCCCGATTCCGACAGGTCCGAACCCTGTTTCTTTTACTGTGCCGGGACCGAATGCTTCTGTAACGCCGATCGTACCTAATCCTACCAGAACTGCTGCTGACCTCGATCCGCTGCTCGATGGCGGTTTGGTTGCTCAGTCTAGCATCCCTGTTAACAATTCGGTCGTACTTGACCCTGGTGTGGGTAATCCGATCGATATCAAACAATTGCAAGAGTCGGCTTCTGCTGCCGTCCAATCGTTTGTAACCGCTCAGAATCGCGATGAGGACTTACTGTTGAGCGCTCCAGCTTCCTCTGGGCTTTTGTAATGTTAAGTTGAGTCTCAAATTTGAGACTCAATAATTAGCATTTAAATATTTTTAAACTGCACCTCAAAACACCGTTTTGGGGTGTTCTTTTTAGCGAGCGATACTTGCACTTACATCAGTTTTCAATAAAATGATATCAAGTCCTAACGGTTGACCGCGATCTCGCTTACTGTCTCTACACTCTTCCTTCTTCCTTCTTCCTTCTTCCTTCTAATTAGTGTCGATCGCACCTGCCTCTTCAATCACCTAAACTATCTTTAGTAGTAGAGTGCGATAACTATCTTTAGTAAGGGCGCGATCGACTTTAAGAAAGATTCGGGCGATCGACAAAACCTTTATTTATGGAAATAGAACATAATAGCAGCACGATTATCAACACTACCTCAGTCACCGCCTATAAAGGCAACGAACAATTGTTAGATTACTCTTCTACAAAAGGGGCGATCGTGGCTTTTACCCGCTCTTTATCTCAGAGGGTAGGGACACGGCAATGCCGTGTCCGGTGCTACCGCGATCGTGTGATGTCCCAAGCTAGCGAGAAAAATTTATGGAAAAATCGGCAGTGCAGGAGTTGAACCTGCCTGAGGCGAATTATGAGTTCGCTGCCTAAACCGCTCGGCCAACTGCCGTTAAGTCGCTCAATCGACTTTAACTTAGATCGTATTATAACACAATTTCCCAGTCCGTGTTAAAACTAGATCACCAGAATTACAATTTTTTACGAGTCCAGTCCCGATCGCCCTCAGTCCCAGGCTCAGGTCGATCGATTCCAATCTAGCAGTTTCCACAAATCGGCATAAATACAGGCAATGGCACTGAATTCAACGGTAGTTCTAACTCTAATGCTGCTAACTCTGATGTTCGGAGCCGGCGTAACGAGTTCTGTTTGGGGATTCACTTTAGGTCGCGAAGCTCTCAAAGGAACTACTCAACCTGACGTTCGACCTACCAACAGCAATACAGGTGGCAAACAGGCAAATCCGACGAGCAAAGACAAAGTGAGCATTTTGAAAGAAAAAGACATTCTCAAAAGCGTTAAAGCGCGGATGGAGGGTCGCGATCCGGAAAAAATTGCTCAAACAAATGCCAAAACAGAAAAAGCTAGCCCCAAACCAGCCCCAGCCAAAAAATCAGCCGGTTCGCAAACAACTAGCGCCAAGTTTCCCCTCAACAGCCGCGACGGTGGAGTAACCCTGGAAGTGAGCGCGGCCAGCCTGCGCGGCAGTTCCATGCTGCTGGACGTGAGCCTAAAAAATGAAGGTTCCCAAGCTGTCAGGTTTCTGTACAGTTTCTTGAACGTCACCGACAGCCAGGGGCGGGCATTGAGTGCTAGTGCTGAGGATTTGCCTGGAGAATTACCACCCAACGGACAGGTTTATTACGGTACTGTCAGCATTCCTACAGCTTTGGTGGAAAATTCCAAAGAAATTTCGTTGACGCTGACAGATTATCCCGGTCAAAAACTGCAGTTACAAATATCGGGTATTCCAGTCGCGAAGTAAGAGCAAAAAAATAAGAGCAAAAAAACACAGATGGTTGCCCCTGTTGTATTTGTTTTGGGGGAAGTTTCAATTATTTTAACTGCCTGCGGGGGAGGTAGCTCCTCCCGATTGTTTTTGAAGCTGGGCCGGGAAAGTTTTTCTGGGTCTGGCTTTGACGTTTTTAGAGGTATTAATCTGGAGATTGCAAGCGATGGCTGACTTGTCCGCGATGGGTTGGACAGATGTGCTGTCCCGGTTGCTGTCAGTGCTGCTGCTGATTGCGATCAATGCTTTTTTCGTGGCGGCTGAGTTTTCGATGGTGACGGTGCGGAGGTCGAGAATCAATCAGTTGGTGGAGGCGGGGGACGTTCAAGCTCAAACAGTGCAATCTTTGCAGCAAAGTATCGAGCGCTTGCTTTCAACAATGCAATTAGGTATCACTCTTTCTAGTTTAGCTCTCGGCTGGATTGGGGAAGATACGATCGCCGTATTAGTTCATACTTCGATCGCTGCTTTGCCATTACCGAATTATCTCAAAGAGTCGATCGCTCATTCTTTAGGTATCTCAATAGTAACTTTTTTTCTGCTGGCTTACCTGCAAATCGTGTTGGGCGAACTCGCTCCTAAATCTATTGCTTTGCTGTATTCCGAACAGTTGGCTAGAGGTTTAGGCCCTCTAATTTCCAGTATCGCTCATTTGTTCAGTCCATTTATTTGGTTTCTCGATCGATCGACTCGCTTCCTATTTAGGCTAATCGGGATTGAATACGGCGCGAGACATCGCCCCGTTACTTCCGAAGAATTGCAGTTAATTATTACTACTTCGAGCGAGTCCACAGGTTTGCAAGCGGAAGCTAGAGAACTGCTCAACAACGTATTTGAATTTGGCGAAGTTTGCGTAGCAGAAGTCATGGTGCCGCGCCCCAATATTGCGGTACTTCCGAAGACAGCTACTTTTAAAACTTTGCTGGCAGAAGTTGCAGTTTCCAACTATTCTCGCTATCCCATTACCGGAGATTCTTTTGACGATATTATCGGGATTATTGATTTCAAACAACTTGCTAAACCTTTAGCTGAAGGTTTGCTATTTCCCGATACGCCAATTGTAGCTTGGATGCGTCCGGTCATGTTTGTGCCGGAGATGATGGTGCTGGGGGAATTGCTACCTTTAATGCAGCGTGAATCCCAAGAAATTGCGATCGTTGTTGATGAATTTGGCGGCATTTCGGGATTGGTAACACTGAGGGATTTGATTGCTGAAATTATCGGCAGGACTTACGAATTAGCAGATAACGAAGAAATTGCTTTGCAAGTGTTGGACGATCGCACTTTTTTGGTACAAGCGCAGTTAAATGTAGATGATGTGAATCAAATTTTGAATTTGGATTTGCCCATAACTGATGAGTACCAAACTGTCGGAGGTTTGTTGAGCTATCAGTTGCAAAAAATGCCCGATGTTGGGGAAGTTTGGCGCTCTGAAAATGCGGAACTTAAGGTGATTTCTGTTTGCGGACCGCGATTGGAGCAAATTCAAATTCGCTTGCTGACAGGAGAAACGGGCGATCGAGCTTTGAATGATGTTGTTAGTGGAGAAATTGGGCGAGAAATGCCATCTAATAGTCAGTTGAAAGGTGCGACAAAACTGGATGCTTAAACAGTTTGTAATGTGGACTTAAATTAGCCAAATATTGCAGACTCAAGTCATATAATGTCCGACAAATCACCCATTATATGTTTGTAGTAAGGACTTTAGTCCCGATCCGCAGTATCGATCGCCAACATTTAAAAACTTGGTCAAGTTATACGAATCTTAAACGAAATAACAGTATTTTTATTCCCCCCCAATGCAGCGGGGGGTTAGGGATAGCCCATCCGCTGCATCCGCTACAACATCCGCTGTCCTTCTTCCTTCTAATTAGTAGGCTGCGTCAACTGCTGCGCGTTCATCCGCCGGATCGCCACCACCGCAGGCTTAGGCGGATTGTTAACCTTTTTACCGGGCCAATTAGAACCTATTGGCACTTTTCTAGTTTGCACGAATTCGGTTCCCTCAATAGTTTTCATCGCAAACTTGCGGTTGTCTGCAGCCATATCTTTGCGCGTTCCATTCACCTCTCCCGGATGCTGAATTGCCACAAACAAAGTCTTTTGATCCTCAGTAAAAAACGGTCCGGTAGTCTCGCACTCCATCGGCCCGATGCCAAACAATAAAGCCTCTCCCGCTTGCGGACCGGAAGCGGGTAAAAACCAAATCGCATTATTTCCGTACAAACCCCGCAAATCCGATTGACTCAATGGCTGTTTGTTTCCATCGATTCTGCCCGCTGGAACGGCTGCATTCAGTTTGTTAGAAGACGTATCGTTTACCATCCAAATATTACCGCTTTTGTCGATCGCCAAATTATCTGGATTCGCAAAACCTAAGCCCCCTTCAGCGGGTTCGCCACCCGTGGCAAACATTTTCCACTGAAAACTCATCGCCGCCGGTTCGTTACCATCTTCTATCAAGCGCATAATCCAGCCGTATTCGTGGGGTTTCCCGTTTTTGTCTTGGAAAATTCGCAAATCCGGGCCGCCGTCGCTGCTACTTGCAGCACCTGAAGTAAAGGTAATGTAAAGAGAACCATCAGGAGCAATTTCTGTATCTTCAGGGCGAGCAGTACAAGTGGCTCCTGCGGCATTTGCTGCATAGTGAGCGTCGATTAAAATTGCGCCTTGTTTTTCATTGTCAGTCCCTTCATAAAGGTCGCCTAAAGTCTTAAATCTCTTTTTGAAAGCAGCTATTTCTGCATCTTTGGCAACTTTGAAAATACCGCCTTCAGGCCGCTTCGGTAAATTAATGGCTCCCCCTGCATGAACGCTCGGCAAATCCGGATTCACAGCAGTATCAGCTTTTAAGGGAATCCAGTTACCGCTGCCGTCAGCATTAAACTTAGCAACATAGAGCATTCCATTTGTCAACAGTCGAGAATTGGCTTTATCTTTGGGGTCGCTAACAGAATTTTTGCTGACGAATTTGTAAATATGTCCGCTGTGTCGATCGCACCCCGAATAGAATGCTAAAGGTTTGCCGGAAACTACTCGAATTCCTACCGCTTCGTGGCGGTATCTTCCCAGCCAAGTGTGCTTAGTTCCCCAATCATTTGGATTGGCAGGATCGACTTCCACCATCCAACCGTACTTATTTCCCGCCAAACCGAATACATTTCCCAAGCCGCCGATTTCTTCGTCGGATATGTAGAATTTGTTCTGGCTCGGATCGAAAGATGTGCCGTCGGCAAATACAAATTCTGGCACAAAATTTTGGATGTTTTCTTCAGCGCTAAAAACTGTTCCCCAGGGCGTTGTCCCCCCAGCACAATTATGAAAAGTGCCGATAATTTTGTCGCCCAATTTATCGAGGTAGCCTTTACCTTTTTTGTTGAAAACTGCTACCGCAGGTCCGGTTGCTTTTAAGTAGCGTCCGTCCTCTAAACCCGAAATTCCTGTAATGCGGCGATCGTTTGGAGAATTAGTCCTCACCCACCTACCGTTATCATTATGGAAAATAGAAATTATCCCAATTCCTACATCAATCATTGCGGCTTTTGCTATTTCCCGAATTGCTTTTTTCAGCGGATCTTTGTCAGAGAGAGTTCCTACATTAACTCCCTCTCTACCTGCGGTTTTAATAGCTGCTGCTACTTGTTGAAAAGGCAGTGACTTGCCAATTACTTTTTGATACGTTTCGAGCCAGGGCTTAGCACTAATGTACTCGAAATTCACTGTCAAAAATCCTTCTCCGTTTCCTGTTTCAATAAAGGAAAGATAGTCGTTGTTGTAACCAAAGCGAGAATCGCCTACTTTGTCTCCCCAGGCAGCGATGATATCGTAGGTAAATCCTTCGGGAAGTACGAGGTCATCAACAACTTCGTAGGTTTTGTAAGCTTGTTCTTGCTGTCGATCGACCGTCGTACTAAATTGGATTAATTGCCCGGTTTGTGCTGTGCTGATGCTGCTTTGCAAAGGCATCGGTCCTTTTACTGGTTTGAAGTTGATACCCTCGATCGGCCCATTTGCATTCACAGCATCGTCAAAAGGCATGGAGAATTTTTTCGCGCAAGAATTGAGCGCCACAGTACCAGCACTGGCACTCAAGAAAAGTAGGAAGTCTCGACGCTTGATAGTCATGGTAAAGAATTTTTTAACGACTGATTATCGGCAGGGTCAAAACTGCAATGACTTTATGTTCTCTTAACTTTTGGAGCGAGAAATGTGCGTTTATCCTCGCCAGTCAAGGGGTTTTACCCCTCCTACAACCCTTCCCCTTATCTCTAATCTTTTCTAACACAAGCTGTGGAAATTTAAGCTTAAAATGCGAACTTGCGAAAGCTCATCAGGAATACTCAAACCCAATATCACTGGTTTGAAGTAAGGCTTGAGCCGCGCGATCGGACAGTCGGGCACAATTGTTAAGGGAGAGAAGAGGGGCAACTCTCAACACTTACCCGCTCGCTGTGGGATAATCGTAAGTTAATCTAAAGATAAGGGTTTCAATGGCTGGATTAACCCGCCGCCGTCCGCAAGAGAGCTTCATCTTATGCCTGTGTCTCGTATCCTCAGTGGAATTGTTGCGATCGTCCTTGCTTTAGGAATGATTATTTTGGGAGGATGGTATTTCACCATCGGTCTGGGAATCATCGTTTACCTGGGTCAATTAGAATATTTTCAATTAGCCCGAGCGAAAGGCATTGCACCCGCTGGCAAAACAACTTTAGCTGTCAGTCAGGTTTTGCTAATTACTGCAGCCGTCACGCCACAATTTGTTGATGCGATGTTTCCTTTGGCGGGAACCTTAATTTGTTTTTACCTGCTATTCCTGCCCAAATTATCGACGATTGCTGATATTGCTTCTTCCATTTTAGGCCTGTTCTACGGCGGTTATTTACCCAGCTATTGGATACGCCTGCGAGTCGGGCTAGATCCGGCCTACCAAGCTACTACCGGACTTTCGCAAGCCGTAGCCAGCAGTTTGCCCGCCAACATTTATTCGCCTCATTCTTGGGCCACTCCCAGCAATATCTTCATGGGATTGACATCGCTGCTGCTGGCTTTTGGCTGCATCTGGGCGGCGGATATTGGGGCTTATTTTGTAGGTAAATTCTTCGGCCGTACCAGCCTGTCTCACATCAGCCCCAAAAAGACAGTTGAAGGTGCTGTATTTGGAGTTTGCGGTAGCATAGCAGTTGCAGCCGCTGGGTCTTGGTATTTGGATTGGCCGGGCTGGCCTTATACTGGGGCCATTTTCGGTTTGCTAATTGGTATTGCTAGTTTGTTGGGAGACTTAACTGAATCGATGATGAAGCGAGATGCAGGAGTCAAGGATTCGGGACAGTTGATCCCCGGCCACGGCGGCATTCTCGATCGCACTGACAGTTATGTATTTACCGCACCGCTAGTTTACTATTTTGTTACTTTACTTTTGCCCGCGATCGACTCTAACTTCCTCAC
>JBOFTL010001238.1:0-4044 GCA_051652045.1 Microcoleus sp.
AAAAGATTTTCGATCCATTTTTTACCACCAAACCGATCGGCAAAGGAACGGGTTTGGGATTGTACGCCAGCTATCAAATAATTGTCGAAAAACATCGCGGTAAATTGGAATGTATTTCCGAGAGCGATCGGGGTACTTCTTTCATTATTTATTTACCGATCGTATCGCCTTCGGTCGATCGAGTGCAATAATATCCGTTTGTAGTAAGGACTGACGCAAAAAGTTTAACACGCAATGTATAGCTGTAAGGTGCGCAGTGCGCACCCTACATCACCTTTGCTCCCCTCTGTTTAAGGGGCCTCTATGTACTCATGAATTGAAAATTAATCAAGGCGGGGGAGTTGACATGGTAGGAAAGTACGCTATACTCCGCAAATACTTATTTATTTTTAAATAAGTTTACAGCTTTCTCAGAATTTTACATTTCGATCGCTATTGCTCTGGCTGCTATCTTAAGCCGGATGCTCTACCCTTTTCGGTATGCACATATGAATTATCCCATTCCTACGAATCCTCAAGAAATGATTGCTTTGCGACAGCAGCCGCTGAATGAAGAATTGGTGGCATCAGCGATCGCGGGTGTGGTACAGATTGCTCGATCGCAAGCTCAGTCTTTGGAAGAATTGAAGGCTGAAGTGCTCGCGGATGACAATCTGCTCGATTTGGCTCAAAGGCGCTGGCTGAGCGATGTTGTAGCTCAAGTCTGGGAAAATTTACCCTAAAGCTGTTGCTCGCAGATCGACATAGAGCTCTATTTCAGTAGAATCAGTCCCTCTTTTTTTACTTCTGGGAGAGGGTAAATTTAGGCAGCAACTAAATTAGCCACATCCTCGGCGTTAAACTGAGTCTGAAAATCAATCAATTAGTTAGTAGATTAACTTGCACGAGCCACGCCGCAGGAACTTGCACTTAATTTTTGAAAGAGGGGTAAGAGCGTGTGACACTAGAGAAATTTACATAAAGTACATCATTAAGGAGAAATGGTACTAGATTAAAATAAAAAAAACTATCAATTTCACAGGTAAAAACTCATGACAGATTGTAATCTTTTCCGCAAATTAGCCCCCGCAATTGCCCTAATTGCTATTACCATATCTTGCAGTTCAGCCAAGGTAGCAACTCAAGCACAGCAGCAAGCAGATAAGTCGCAACCGCAGATTGCTTACGGCAATTTAATCTTTGATGCTGAATCAGAATATATTATGATTCCAGTTCTCCCGTCTGGTGATGAAAAAGAATCAAAAGGCAATCCTATTTCATCATCATTAGGTAGTTATGATTCAAGGGGCAGCAGTTCGATCGGCGAGAATATGATTTTTTATAACAAAACTAACGGCGCATCTAATATTTTGTTAAACAAAAAGGCTTTAATATCTAAATTTGAATATCTTTCAGGTAAAAAAGAACCAGAAAATCCCAGCGGTGAAAACGAAGCAGCAAATCGCCCCAAGCAAAATCCCTCAAAAAAAGCAGCCACCAAGCCTCAAGATAAGTTGCTGTTATTTCACATTATAGATAGCGACACTAATGCTGATGGCAAATTTGACGGCGCAGATGCGGTAATTGGATATTTATCTAATTTGGCAGGCAAATCGCTGCAGCCAATAACTCCGCCAAATACTCAATTAGTAAGTTGGGTATTTGATGAAAAAAGTGGCGGGATTTTTATTACAATTAGAAAAGACTCTGATGCCGATCGCAAATTTACGGAAAAAGATACGATCGATTTTGTGCGAGTTAATGTTAGTAAACCTGCTATGGGACAAGAGATAATCGATGGTAAAACTCGGCAAGAATTACAGAAAATTATGTTTGACTCCAATTAGTTGCGCGATCGGTTGTTTGACGATCGATCTTTCTTGATTCCTTTCAGATATTGCAGTTCGCAGTAAGGTGCGCAGTGCGCACCTACATAATAATTTACTACATAATAATTTACAATAGGAGTAAGGTGCGCAGTGCGCACCCTACATAATTTGTTAATTCACGGGTTTTAACCTGCGGATATTAATGTCCGTTTTGAGGCTTGATATCGCGCAATTTAGCTTTTTGTCGCTGGCGGATGCGGGCCCGAACTGTTGCGAAATCTACCGGAAAACCTACCACAGGAATCACTTGATCCTTGCGTTCGTCTTCCAGATTTTTGAGTTCAGTGTAATCTACCCAATGAATGCAATCCACCGGACAAGTATCTATCGCTTCTTGAATTAACTCTTCAGAATCACCATCTTGCCGCACTACGCGCGATCGACCGTAATCTGGTTCAATATAGAAAGTATTGCGAGCAACGTGGGCGCAGTGTTTGCAGCCGATGCAGGTAATTTCATCAACATAAACACCTTTTTGCCGCAATGCCCCCCCCAACTCCGGTTCTAAACCCGAGCGATCGGACGCATCTCGCAAAAATCCCCCTAACTCAGGCTCTAAACCCGAGCGATCTTTTTCACCGTCGATTTGGAATGAAGAAACCTCAGACATCGACACCTCTTCCAATGAAGGTTCGTAGTAAGGACTTCAGTCCTTTACAGCTTTGAAAAAGGACTAAAGTGCTTACTACGAACTAAACTACGAATGAAATTTTGAAGGACTAAAGTCCTTACTACGAACGAAATTACGAACGAAATTTTGAAGGACTAAAGTCCTTACTACGAACGAAATTACGAACGAATCGAAAATAGTCCAGACTTACCCCCACGCCCTAAGCGCACCAGCGCTGAACCACCAAGCGGATCGAACCATCTTGATTTTTTTGTTGTTCGGCTACTTGGAAACCCTGCTTAGCGCTTTCGTTAACCACTGTATGGTAAGCGTAGCGCTGAGTTACCTTATTCAGGAAACGGTCTACAGACCAAGCTTGTTGCCAAAACTGCAAGTCAGCCACCAATTCATATTCAGTTCCGTTCCAGCTAAAACCTAAGTCATAGCCGTTTTCTTGCTCGATAACCACCTCAGCAGTGCTCGTGAGTCCCCGGTAGCCCCGCACCTCGGCCGGGCCTGATTTCCAGTCAATACCCAGGTCAGTCAAAGCAGCTTCCAACGATGTCAAATTGCGGATTTGGGTTTTAATTTGGCTAAAGTGTGACATGGTAATTCCAAAGAAATTTAAGTGAACTCAACAAAAAAAGTTACCAATCGCTAAAAGCCACTTGGGCTGTCGCTTCGGCTGACTGATGCAGCACTTGGGCGAAATATTCAGATGTGGACTCTTGATGGAGCACCACGCCTAGCTGAGCTTCGATCGCAGCCGTTACCTCGGCGCAGGAAGCACCGACAATGCCGGTGACTTTTTCCTGTACGCGGCCATCTGGATAAATCACAAACTCTAGTGTTTCCATAATTCCGGCTACTGAATAGGAATAGTTAGACCAAACACCGACACCAGCAACCCCGGCGACGGTGCGTCCTGAAGTCGCTTCTTGAGAGTTGGCTGACTCGAAACGCTTACATCAAT
This sequence comes from Microcoleus sp., assembly GCA_051652045.1. GTDB lineage: Bacteria > Cyanobacteriota > Cyanobacteriia > Cyanobacteriales > Microcoleaceae > Microcoleus. The sequence goes on from JBOFTL010001238.1 coordinate 3,452, forward strand.
TTTGACGAATCGAAAGGTTTTGAGTTGCAACTTAACAAAACTTATTAATATCTAGAAGCATTACGTCAGTTATCTGTAAAGTTTCGCGTAGATCGTGACGGCAGTCAAGTGATACACGAGCGGTGAATATTGGCAAGGGTTATTTGGCGGGGATCGGACGCAAGGGAAGGAGGAACGATCGGACGCAAGGGTTACGCCTGCCCGTTGAATGGTGCAAGATTAAGTTAGATCCCCGACTTGTTTAAGAAGTCAGGGAAGGAGGTATTCTGTTTATTTGCAAAAGCTTAACTTATCAAATTAGATAAATTGAATAGTCATGGCTTATAATAAATTTGAGTCTAAGGTCGATCGCATTACGCAGAATTATCTAAGCAACCGAGAAAACGTTGCTTTAACGATCGGAGTAGTTGAGCAAGGACATCATTACATCAAGGGATTTGGCAAGTTCAGCGACACTGATGATTCTCTTCCTAATGCTGGTACAATTTACGAAATTGGTTCCGTGACTAAACTATTTACAGGCATAGTTTTGGCTAAATTAGCGCATGACAAAACAGTCAATCTAGACGATCGGATTCGTCTTTATTTGCCCC
>JBOFTL010001239.1:0-3484 GCA_051652045.1 Microcoleus sp.
AGGATTGCTCGAAAACCGGCGGGGCGATCGGCTGATTGCACTCCCAGAAACACTAATTCACGCTATTTATAGCGGTCTAGAACAAGAAACAGGTCAAGCCTCACGCTTAGTGCTATTTAACTGCGGTCGCTGGTGGGGAAAAAACTTCTACATCCGTTTTTGCGAAGAAGTTAGCGAATACTACGGTCAAGTAGTTTCCGAAATGGAAATGGTAGAGTTTCTCCAGTGCCTGCAACAATGTTGGAAAACCCACGGATGGGGAATATTTGACCTCGATCCCAGCTATTCCGAACAGGGATTTCTAGTAGTAAAAATTACCAACTCTCTGTTTGCTAAAACAGCCCCTAAATCCTCCAAGCGACCCGTCTGTTTTCTAGAAGCAGGAATTCTAAGTGCCTTCTTCAGCCAGCTTACAGGTAGAGAACTGCACTGCGTGCAAACATCCTGCGAATCTTTAGGAGCGAACTGCAACCGCTTTATTTTAGGGCTGCGCGATCGACTTCAACCAGCAGAAGCAGCGATTGAAGAAGGACAAGCTCACGATGCCATACTCACTCAACTCTGTCAAAAAAACTAAGTCGAAAAAACTCACCTATGTGACACCTATGTAGCATGAAAACACTAAAGCTTAAGCTACATCAAACTGATTGGCTAGCCTTGGGTAGATTTGGGTAAGTATTTTCAGAGTGGAGTGTATCAAAACTGAAAACTGAAAACTGAAAACTGTCTCAATGGATGCCACTGAACTTCTAAGTCGATATGCCGCCGGCGAAAGAGATTTTAGACAGGCAAACCTGTGCGGTATCATCCTGAGTACGATCGACCTGTACAGTGCCAGCGACGCTCCCACCCTAGTTTTGGGTAACGTCAGCCAAAACCAGCAGCGACCCTACTTAATTGGTGTCAACCTCAGTAAAGCCGACCTCAGCAAATCCCATCTCGGCAGAGCCAACCTCAGCAAAGCTGACCTCAGCCAAGCCAATCTTACTGCTGCCAATCTCCTGGCAGCAAGTCTCAGTGGAGCCAACCTGACAGGAGCCAACCTGACAGGAGCCAATCTGACCGGCGTCCACCTCAATTGGGCCAACCTCAGCGGAGCCAATCTCACCAACGCAAATCTTACAGCCGCAGACATGAGTGCGGCCAACCTCAGCCACACTATCCTTAGCGAAGCCAATCTCAGCAAAGCTTATCTGATTAAGGCCAACCTCAGTCAGGCAAACCTCAAAGGTGCAGACCTATCCTTAGCCAGCCTTAAAGATGCCAATTTAAGTGGCTCTAACCTCGTCGGTGCCCAATTGTCCAAAGCCAACCTCGCTGGAGCCAACTTGACCCGTGCTGACCTCACCAAAGCCAATCTACTAAAAGCCAATCTCAGGCGGGCAGACCTCTCTGAAGCTTATTTAAATGCTGCTTGTTTGGGCGAATCTGACCTTAGCGAAGCTTGTTTGAACAGGGCGAACTTGAGCAGGGCAGACTTGAGCCAAACTTACCTCAGAAAGATCGTTTTAAACGGCTGTCATTTAAGCGGTATCAACCTCCGCGGTGCTGATCTATGTGGCTTAGATTTGAGCCGTAAACTTTTAACAGGCATTAATTTGGCAGAAGCTAATCTCAGTGAAGTCAACTTAAGTGGTGCTTACCTCATGGAAGCTAATTTGAGTTCAGCTAATCTCAGCGCTGCTAATTTGAGTAATACCTATTCGATCAATGCCAATTTTTCTAGTTCTTGCCTCCATCAAATTGACCTGAGCAAGGCTAACCTAAGTGGAGCCAACCTGCGGAAAGCAGATTTGACAGGAGCCAATCTTCGAGGAGCTATTCTCGCAGAAGCTGATTTAAGGGGAGCTAAATTAATGGGAGCAATTCTTCCTAACGGCACGATTTATCATAAAAATTAAGTGTGAGTGATTTTGAAGCTCTATTTTTTTCAAGACTTTTTAATAAAACACTTACATTTCGGCTCTAATGCAACTGGTTGAAGCGCCGAGAAAACCTAATAAGTAATGTTTGTCGTGTGGACTTCAGTCCGCCATATAGAACGGACTTCGGTCATAACTACGAATATTTTTTAGGGTAATCTACAGCACGCGATACCGCTCGATCGAGCCAATCATTTTTGCTATCATTAGAGGCGATCGCCTTTACTTACCAAGTATAGTGCGGTTGATTTCCAGAATGGGAAAAAACAAGCTGGCTTCTTCGGCAGTAAGGTATTGCTTCAGTACCTTTTTCATGACATCATAAGTTATGCCGGAACTATTTTTAGCTTGAAAAGCTCCTAAAATAGTTTGAAACCATAACAACAGGCGATCGCGCAGCCTTTCAGTATCGTTAGTTAAAAGTGCCGCTGCTGAATGCCTCAACACGCGCACAGTATCTAGACGCCACTTAGAAGTCACATCTTGAGAACCCCTGCGAAACAAACTAGCATCCATAGACTGCATTTGCGCTTCCACTTGACGGAGAATCTCTTTTTCAGAGGCTTGAATTTTTTTATAAGCACTCAGGCGGTGATTCACAGACTGAAAGTATTCTTTCAAAAATTGCAGCTCTTCAGCGGAGGCGTAACGTCCGTCTGCTTCCATACTCAAACGCGCAAGTTGGCTCAACATAGGATTTTTGTATTTCCGTCAACAATCTATTAACATATAAGATATCAAGTTTTAAGCTTCTCTAGTGCGAACTAAATACTGCCCCACCTGGAAGCGAGTTTCATTGAGCTGATTGACGATCGAACGAGTAATCAACTTTCCTGATTCGACAACTACTTGACCGGTAATTGGATGCAGCAAGTCTTGTTGGGCGCGGCGTCCGATGAGGGCTTCCACATTTTCGATCGCGTTGATGTACATCCCCGCAGGTAACTGTACCACCACGCCTTCGCCCAAAATCTGGGCTTGACAAGCCAGTCGCGAATTAGCTTTAGCTGTGGTAATTACCTCTAGCGTCCTCCTTTCCCGGCGATTCATGTCAGATAAGCCTGCCATGCCTTCTTTGATATAAACGTGACAGGTGGCACACATCCCCCGCCCGCCACATTCCTTAAGAACGTCTAACTCTTTGTCCAGTAAAGCAGCTAAAATGTTCGATCGCGTTTCAACTGCCAGTTCCTCGGAAATGGGTTCCAGTTTAATAATTTTAACCATGTTGATTTTGGATGTTGTCGGGTTGAGTATTGAGCAAGCGCGATCGATATATTCAAAGTCAAAGCGCTTCTAAACTAACGCTCAAAAACGTTACGATGGTTTGACAGCAATGGCTTCCGGCTCTCTAACCCAAATTGCATAACCGCTGGCAGTTTTGGTAATCGCTGTTGCGTCCCCGCTACTCCCTAGCTTAGCCACGATCGCTAAAACCTTTTCCGCTTCCTTGACAGCTTTAAAAAAACTGTAATACTCACGATCGACTAAAATAGCAGCCATAGGTTGCTCCAGGTCTGGCACCCGAATCCGGCAAGATTGATACTGACTCCGACATTCCA
>JBOFTL010001240.1:0-9481 GCA_051652045.1 Microcoleus sp.
TGCAGTTCACTTTATTCGATCGCAGTTCATTAATAGTACAATAGCGGTGAATCTAGAATACATCCAACAAAGCAAAGCCATCTACGAAAACGCAGAACCAGAATATCGGCAATCTTATTTTGATGAGGTAGTCGGCGGATTTGTACTCATCCACCAAAACCACAATCTTAATAATTCCAAAAGTTTTGTGGCGGAAGTTTTGGCTAAAATGGGAAAAAGAGTTACACTACTGAGCGAGAAAGCAGTAGCAGGCGTGAGAACGCCCGATGCTGAGATTGATGGAAAAATTTGCGAATTTAAGGAGTTATCAGAACAAACTCAAAACATCAGAGACAGAGTGCAAGAAGGAATCAGCAGGGTCAAAAATCAAGGTGCATCAGCAGTTATATTTCACATCAACCGGGAAATTTACGATGTCTGGAAAATTAACGCTGGCATCAAACAAGCTCTGTTTTGGGATACCCAAAACCAAATTCAAAAAATAATTTTTGTTGCCAACAGCCAACAAATTCAAATCATCACAAGGGAAGACTGGCAAAATGGAAGACCATTTCAGCGAATTTAAAGAAATCGTAGAGCGCGGCTTGAAAAATAATATGCCGCGAGATGCTAAATTAATTACTGTAGGGCAAATTTTATATGCTGTTACCCGCGACGATCTGACAAATAAAGAAGGTTGGCAGCTTGAAGCAATGCTAGGCGGCAGAAAGCAGTGGGAAGAAGCCCTGGAGTACAGCATTTTTGGCTATCCAGTCGATACAGAAATGCCATCTTTTGATAAACCTTTAGTTATCGCAGGCAAAACTTTTCATTCCCGCTTGATGACGGGGACGGGAAAATACCGCAGCATTGAAGAAATGCAACAAAGTGTCAACGCTAGCAGGTGCGAAATTGTTACCGTAGCGGTACGGCGGGTGCAAACAAAAGCTCCCGGACATGAAGGATTGGCAGAAGCTCTTGACTGGACTAAAATTTGGATGCTGCCGAATACTGCAGGCTGTCAAACTGCGGAAGAAGCAATTAGAGTTGCCCGTTTGGGAAGAGAAATGGCCAAGCTTTTAGGGCAAGAAGACAATAATTTTGTCAAGCTAGAAGTGATTCCCGATCCTAAATATTTGCTGCCAGATCCGATCGGCACTTTGGAAGCAGCAGAGAAATTAGTTAAAGAAGGATTCGCTGTTTTGCCCTACATCAATGCCGATCCTTTGCTGGCAAAACGCTTAGAAGAAGCCGGCTGCGCGACGGTGATGCCTTTAGGTTCCCCCATCGGTTCCGGGCAGGGGATCAAAAATGCTGCCAACATTCAAATAATTATTGACAATGCCAAGGTTCCTGTGGTAGTAGATGCGGGGATCGGCACTCCCAGCGAAGCAGCCCAAGCAATGGAAATGGGCGCTGATGCACTGCTGATTAATTCCGCAATCGCCAACGCTCAAAATTCTCCAGCAATGGCAAAAGCAATGGGAATGGCAGCAGAATCCGGTCGTTTGGCGTATTTAGCAGGAAGGATGCCGATCAAAGATTACGCGATCGCCTCTTCTCCCCAAACAGGTACGATCGCCTCAACATCACCTTGAATGTTCGGTGACTTTTTCCTTTCTCGAAAAATACGAGTCACTACTTAACAATACTCAATTTTTTGGTAAAGTTGTAACAATCAGAAACATTGAGGATATTTTACTAATGCCTTATACCGACGATGACGGACGTTTGAACAACTTTGCCAAAGAGCCGAAGATGTACCAAGCTGAACCTCCCAACAAGGACCAACAGCGGAACTACATCTTTTTAGGCATTGCCGGGGCGGTTTTAGTAACCTTTTTGGTGGTTGTGGCTGCTGCGGTTTAACACTTTTCTATATTTGCGCTAGGGCGCGATCGATTAATACCAAATCCGGGTATCCTCAATCAAGTGCATAACCTGGATTTGGAATAATCTAACAGTCACTTTTTTCAATCCCAAATCATTCAATCTAAAATCTAAAATCTAAAATCTAAAATTTCTTGACCCATTCACTCCTTAATGTTTTTCACCTAAAATGGCATAAACCACAGTCTCATCTTTTTTGCCCCGCAATTGAATCGCTCCCACTTTTTGACCTTCATAGCGATCGCGCACGTAAGCAAAAGTCCTGCCCGTTACTAACAAATTAAAAGGACTGTCAGAAACAATTTCCTTATTCATCGCCTCCAATCTCGCAGCAACATTCACAGCATCGCCAATTACAGAATAATTCAAACGACGGGAACCGCCAACGCTACCGGCAACTAACTGGCCCGTATGCAAACCGATGCCAAACTTAATTAAAGGTTTGCGTTCGATTCTAAGCTGTTCGTTGATTTTGTGCAACCGTTCGTGCATGGCAATACAAGCAGCAACAGCATTCAAAGCATCTTGTTGAATTTCCCGATATTCTGTGTGGCAAAAAGGCACTCCAAAAACTGCCATAATTGCATCTCCAATATATTTATCGACAACGCCGCCGCGATCCATAATGCACTCGGTCATTGCTTCCAAATAATTGTTCAACCAGTCAAGCAAATCTCGCGGTCGCATTTTTTCCGAGATCGAAGTAAAACTGCGAATATCCATAAATAGTACAGTTGCTGTTAATTCTTGAGGTTCCAATTCCCCCTGTTCAAATATCTCCTCCTTGCGTTCCCAAATCAGTTGAGCTGTTTCCGGGGCCACGTGCTTTTCAAATAACCTCATCAACTGCTGTTTTTCGTACTGTTCCCGCAATTGCAAAGCAGTTCCAGCTAAAATTAAAGTGCCGATCGGCGCTGCAATTGGCAGCCACCAAAAATAAAAGCCAAATAACAATGCAGCACTGGCAATCCACAGTACCGGCAAACCTAAGAAAATCGCAATTCTGCTTTTGACATCTCGATCGCGCAGCAGCAAACTCGCCAGCGGTCCGATGCCCAATATCAGGATAATTTCTAACAATACCGGCAGCCGTTTCATCAAGCGCTGATTGAGCAAATTGTCAACCAAAGCCGCATACAAATAAACGCCCGCCGTAGTGCGATCGAGAGGAGAAGAAATCGGATCGAAACCCGTAGCAACTAACCCGACTAACACTAATTTATCTTTCAAATCTTCTGGAGCAACTCTGCCTTCAACAACATCAATAAAAGCATAAGTCGGTAACAGTTCAGTTTTCCCCGGCCAGTTAATCCAGGCATTTTGTGGAGGCCAATCTTTCGGTTGCGGTAGGGGTACAGGGTTTTGCGGGTTAGCTGCATTGTACCTTTGAGTCATGACTAAAGCAAAATTAGGCATGGAATGCAAAAAGAGTTTTGATTCGCGACTGATTCCGTCGCTATCGGGTTTGTGAACGATGTGACCGACACCTGCTGCTGCTGCTTGCAAAGATGCTACAGGTGCTTCTTTGCTAGTTCTAGCAAGTACGACTTGACCGTTAGCTGCGATCGCCCGAGCTAAAATGTCATCTTTGGGGCTAGGATCGAGGAACAAAATATCTAAACCAACGGCTGTTGGAGGAGATTTTTTCAGTGCTTCAAGAAGTTCGGCGTAGCGGTTGCGAGGCCAGGGAAATTGACCGTATTCTTGCAAACTTTGAGGTTCGATCGCGATTACTGCGATTCTAGAATCCCAGCCCGGATCGGGTAAAACTCCCGATTCTCGAATCTGAAATAGTGTTTTATATCCCAAATACTCCAGAGGTTTCCACATTCCAACTTGCAGCATCACTACAGACACGATGCTTGCTGCCACACCTGTCACCCAATGAGGATTTGCAATTATTTGTTGTCGCAGGCTGGGGAGTTGGTTTTGCTGTAGGTTTTCGATCCATTCTTTGAATTTCATGGAGTTATTTCAAAACAAGATTTTACAGAAATTTGGATATCAAAAAGATCGAAACATTAACTCAAGATTTTTCTTGACAATTGATAGTTGACAACTATCAACTATCAATCGATCGCGAGCGGGGACGCTCGCACTACAACTATCAACGATCGATCGCGAGCTCCCGACGCTCGCACTACAACTATCAACGATCGACTATTAAGGAACTGCAAGTTCGTAATGTCTTTCTCTGACTGACGGACCTCGTACTACGATTTTGAGGCGGCGACTGAGAGGTAAAACTCCTTGGATGTTAAATTTGCCCTGCCGATCGACTTTAATCTCTCGATCGTTCACATAAACTATATCCATCGGGTTAATTTCGCCGCGGAAACGGTAAGTATTCCCGCTGAGTCTGAACAAACTGCGAACTTTAAGTTGTGCCACTCGGGGAGTTGCAGCGGATGCAACCACTCCGGTTTGAGGAAACACGGCCGTCCAGTTACCGCGATTGACAACTACTTCCTCCCCACCCCTGCGACTCGATACTCCGACTGCACCTTCAATAGTATCGACCCCAGTTTTGCCGTCGGGGCCGACGCTGACGCCAAAGGAAGTACCGCGAACTCCAGCCACACCTTCAGGTGTTTCAACTCTCACCCTCGCTGGTTTGGCAGCCCTTCTTTGTTGGGCGATTTGAGTGGATTGACCGATTCCTGCGAAGGTATTGAGCGATGCGACTCGATCGGGCAAGATAATTTTTGAGGTGGTGGCTGTTGGGGTTGCCGTATCTGTTTTGCCGACAGACAATCTGACTCGTCCCCTGCTGACAAAAATAGATGTATCTGGTTCGCCGCCGCCCGACAAGTTAGAGATTCTGACTGCTGTTTTTTCGGCAACTTCCACGATACCGATATAGTTGTCTATAGCTAAACGGACTGTCGAATTAGGGCCCGTGACGATTTCATCTCCCGCAGCCACCAGCCGATCGCCCGTTTGCGCTTGACGCCCTTTAAATATTACCGTGCCGCGAATTTCTTGCACTTCGAGCGATCGTCCTGCTGCTGTCCCCTGGGCATGAATCCTCTGGCCTGGGGAAAAATCAGTTGCTTTCGCGATCGCCAGTTTTTGCGAGTTAGAGGCGATCGAGCCTGCTGCGGGGCGGTCGAACATTTTACTGCTGTTTGATGGCTGTTTGAGGGAGTTAGGTATCGGATTTGCGATCGCGCGGCCGAGCGATAAACAACTCAGTGCAGCCAAAGACAAGCTTAAAAGCAGCTTTTTGGACGCTCTTTGGCAGGTAAAAAATTTATTCATATTTAAAATGATCTCATGTCGAAGTTCTAGCACTTCTTCTCCACTATCAGACGCATTAGATCGGGAAAACGTTCCATTTTTTTTACAGCAAAAAAACCGCCATTCCAGCCGTTCTCAGCCAGAGAGCTTAGCATTAGATCTACTTTTTTAGCAGTAAAGTTATTAAACTGTTACAAATGGTCTGCCTGTAGGTTTTGGTTCAAACTCAAGCTTGGTTTCCCCACAGCGAACTTTTTGGCAGTCAAAGTTTTGTCAAATCTTGGATTCGATCGCGCGCAAATTTATATATCAAAAAGGGAAAAAATTATCAAAAAGTTCTGCCAGTCATTACCAATTACCAATTACCAATTAAGTAAGTCGGTGCGAAAATTTATAGTTGTGTGATTGCGAGCCCAGCGGAGTGAAGCGAAGCAATTCCCTTGCGTTTCCTGGCCTTAATATTTTGTTGCACAGCTTGGTTTATTTGCGCCTATCTATATTATCAGTTACCAATTACCAATTACCAGTTACCCCCGCTAGCTGTACCCATCCGTTAGGAAAGCCGATCGAGTCCCCATCCAGGTTACAACGGGCGATCGATCGGACGCAAGTTACAGATCTACAGGGGACGCCAAACGCTAAAATGGAGTTTTGTAAAGAGCTTATATAGAGCAGGAGAACATTGTAGCGTGGCAATAGAAGTAGGTCAGAAAGTCAAGGTACGCCGTCTCAGAGATCGGATACCCGCAAATATGGTAGGCAAGCTAAAGGAGAATCCTGTAGGCACGGTAGACGGATTTAAAATGGTTGACGGCAGTGGAGTAGGCGTGGTTGTCAAGTTTGACGGTTTTGCCACTTGGTTCTTTGAAGATGAATTAGAATCCATCTAAGAAGGAAGAAGGAAAAGGGAAGAAGGAAGAGGGAAGAAGGAAGAAGGAAGACACAAAAATAACTTCTTCTCTCTCCTTTCTCCCCCTCTCTCCCTCTCCCCCTCTCCCCCACTTTCCTCCTCTCCCTCTCCCCCACTTTCCCAGCCTTCTTCAACAAGACCGATGGCAAGGACTCTCAATGCTCGCTAATATAAGATGCGGTTGAGTAGCAAGCTGGAAATTGAGAACAAAAGATGGCTTTGATTTTGACATTTTTGGGCAAAGGCGGCACCGGTCGCAGTACGATCGCGATCGCAACTGCTAAAAAGTATGCGGCATCGGGCAAGCGAGTTCTGCTGCTGAGCCAAGATCCGGGGCCGGCACCGGGTATTTTGTTGGGTGCCACCCTGAGTACCCAACCGCAGGAAATCGCCCCCAACTTCAAAGCGGTTCAAGTGCAAAGCGCGCCGCTGTTGGAGAAGAGATGGGATGAAGTCAAACAACTCGAAGCTCAATACGTCCGCACGCCTTTTTTCAAGCAGATTTACGGTCAAGAATTGGGAGTGTTGCCGGGAATGGACAGCGCGCTGGCGCTCAACGAACTTCGGGAATACGATAACAGCAATCAGTACGATGTCATAGTTTACGACGGTGCCGGTGGCATGGAAACGCTGCGGATGCTGGGAATGCCGGAAATTTTGAGTTGGTATATCCGCCGCTTCCGCCAAGCTTTGCAAGATTCGGATTTGGGTAAGGCACTGTCGCCTTTTATTCAGCCGGTGGTGAGTACGGTGTTGACTGTAGATTTGTCGGGAGATAATGCTTTTCAATCTACCAAACAAGTCGATAATTTGTTGGATAAGGGTAAAGAAACCCTGGCAGATCCGAACCGCACGGTGGCTTATTTGGTAACGACGAAAGACGAAAGCGCGATCGCCACTGCCCGCTATCTTTGGGGAAGTTCTCAACAAGTTGGTTTGACTGTTGGAGGCGTTATTTGCAATCAAAATTCGGTGACAGAAACTATTAGTTCTGATTTTGAACCTCTTACAGCAGTAAGCGTTCCGACCCGCAGCGATAGTAATTGGCAACCGTTAATCGATGCTTTGCCGAATTTTTCTGAGGCGACAAAAGTTCCTAAGCCGATCGACATCAATATCCCACAGCGTTTAGTTAAATTATTCTTACCGGGGTTTGACAAGAAACAAATTAAACTAATTCAATCCGGGCCGGAAGTGACGATAGAAGCTGGCGACCAGCGCCGCAATATTTTGCTTCCTCCCGCCTTGACTGGGAAATCAGTTACAGGTGCTAAGTTTGAGAAGAGTTACTTATTGATTTCTTTTTGAGAACGCAATTTTTTCTCTGCCCTGTAATAAAAATCGCTCGCAGTAAGGACTTCAGTCCTTAAGGTTCGTAGTAAGGACTTTAGTCCTTACTACGAACCTATAATCGGTGATTTGTCGGATCTCAAATCACTAGCCAGCAGGGGAAGGAGTCGCTTCCGGTGAGGGAGATGGTGCAGATTCCGGCGCTGGAGTTGATTCGGCTGCCGGAGATGGTGCAGCTTCCGGTGCGGGAGTTGATTCGGCCGCCGGAGATGGTGCAGCTTCCGGTGTGGGAGTTGGTTCGGCCGCCGGAGATGGTGCAGTTTCCGGTGCGGGAGCTGGTGCGGCCGCCGGAGATGGCGCAGCTTCCGGCGCAGGAGTTTCTACTGGCGCTGGCTGCGGTTGGGGTGAGGGTTGCTGTGCAGGGCTCGGTTGCGGTTGGGGTGAGGGTCGCACGGGACTTGGTTTCGCTTGGGGCGCGGGTTGCGTTGCTGGGGCTGGTTTTGTCTCCTTTTCAAAATTCGGTTTCGCAGGCGCTGGGGCTGGGGAGGGCCGCTGATTTGTAGGTGCCTCTGGGGCTGGACCAGAAGGAAGCGGATTAATTGGTTGAATCTGTGTCGGTCTTGGGGAACGGGTGGGAGGAGCTCCGCCGCAAATTTTGGGATCGTACTTAAATTCGATCGCGAGTTGGTAAAGTCTGTGGGTACTGGCGGGTGAAAATGTCGTGGCTGGGTCAATCAGAACTCTTCTGGCCGCAGCGTCGAGAATTTCAGAACCCGTTGAGGCGATTGTTCCTTCAGGAGGTAAAGCGACGAGCGCGCCTTGAGGGTTGACAACAGCTCCAAATACTGCTACTCCTTCAAGCTTTTGCGAGCAAGCTGCTGTGGGATAAGGGACATTCACCGGAGTCGGTCCCGTCATTTCTAAGTTGGGATAAGCCCGTTTGAAATTCTCAAACAAGGCAATATATTTTTCGCCTGCTGCGGCAATTTGTTCTCCTCTAGTTGCGGTTGCGCCCGAACCCGATTGTCCCTGCTGGAGTTTTTGCTGTTCGCGCTGAAATTCTTGCCTTCTAGCAACTTCTAATGGAGTTTCTGTGGTTTGACCCCTTTTATTCGGATCTTTTTGAGTCAATTTTGGTGCGCCGAATTCGGAACTCCTCGGGCCGATGGGAAACTCGGGGGTATATACGGGAGCTCCGTCGGGAAACAGCGGCAATCTGCCTTGGGCGTTACGCAATTTTTCCAGGGCTTCTCCTTCATCCAGAGTTCCCTGGTTTGCGGGGGGTGGAAACGGCGGCGTCACTGATGGAGGTGGCAGGATGTTGCGATCGAAATTGCTGGGCGGGAATGGCGGGATAATTAAATTGGGAGGCTGCTGCAAAATCACCGACGGTGGTTTTGGCGGGCTTTTCGGAGCTGGGGGCGGGGGTGTCGCAGGTAAGGGGGTATTAAAGTTAGGGGCGGGAAGAGGGCCTGGAGAAAAGAAGCCTGGGGGTGGCATTCCCGGCGGCAGGGCTGGCAAGTCTATAGTTGAGGGTGCCGGTGGTAAGGGTGGGGTTAAGCTGGTTCGCGGTAGCGGGACGGGAGATATTGACAGCGGAGAATTTTTGAACGGCCTGGCTGGTATTGTTTGCGGTAGGCGGCCGATTTCAGAAGGAGTTAGCTCTACCAAGCCTACTGAACCGGGTCGGTTTTTTGAATTGGAGCCGCCGTAAATTAAATTGGAAATTGTAGGAGCGCCGACTCCGAGCATTCCGTGAAGGCTCACAGAAGCCAGGGCCGCCCACCATAGGGGCTGGCGCAGCGGTTCGGTAAGGGAGTTGGCGAAGGATGAAGAGTCAGTCATGGAGATTTTAGATTTTAGATCTAAGATTTGCGAGCTATATTGTTTTATTTTTAAGCCGTGCGAATTGTAGGGGAGGTTTCCAACTTAATGTCGGCAGGAGTCGCCCGTTATACCCACAGGGTACTGCTTGCAGTTGACGGGGCAGAACGTCACTTCAAAGGAGTTATTTTAACACTCCCCCGATCGAAATTTCCCGATCGAGCGCGATCGGCATTCAGCTTCTGCACTCGGTGACAACCGCCCGATCGTAATTAAAGGCAAATAGCAGGCTCGATCGAGCGCTGTTTCCAATTTTGCTACGCGCTACCACCGATATCGGTAGAGTTT
>JBOFTL010001241.1:0-3989 GCA_051652045.1 Microcoleus sp.
CCATCTACTACAGCCTCCGCTCGATCGGCCGTAATTTTGTCATAGTTAAAACTAGCCCAATTGGGATCGAGGACGCTGCGGCGCAAATTGGTAACAGCCTGCAAGAGTGCAAAGTCATCTTCTCCCCAAAATAAGTGAATTGGCATTTCGATCGCGCTGCTAAGTAGAAGGAAGAAGGAACAAGGAAGAAGGAACAAGGAAGAAGGAAGAAGGAACAAGGAAGAAGGAAGAAGGAACAAGGAAGAAGGAAGAAGGAAGAAGGAAGAAAAGCGGGCCAGTAAGCTTTTGGGTGATTTGGATCTTGCGTTTAATTAGGTGGACTTACTTATCCAAACTCTAGGTAAAAGTAAAGCCGTCCTCTAAGGACGGGGCTTTCAACCCAATTTTCCTGTAAAATTGAAAGTTAGGACTTGAGCGAGCGCGACAAATACCTGTAACTGTCACGCTCAAATGTCACTCTCGGCGAAGCAAACTCCAATGCAGATTGCTTCGTTCTCAGCACGCAAGTTCTAACTTTCAGGTCAATAAGTGCCCAAAGCTATTAATTAGCGCGAGGAAATCGAGATTGGACGATACCTATCAAGCTTACATAAATCGGGTGGCTCGAATGACCCTACTGGACTCCTACAAGTCCCAAGTAGAACACATTCAGGAATCCCCCAAGTTTAAGCCCGACGCAGCCGGCGTCCGAACTGCAGTACCTTTTCCCGGTTATTCGGCGATTACGCCACCAGCGGGGGAAGATTCAGCAAATTCTGCACTTTATACTAACTTGCACGAATGCCAACAGCAGCTATTGCAGGAACTCAATCCAGGCTCGATCGTACCGCTGCCTGTTGATAGCTTCCATTTAACTGTGGCAGATTTGATTTGGAACAGTGCTTTTCGAGATGCCTCCAGTCACAATCCTGAATTTGAGAAACAACTGCGCCAGCGCATGGCTGATAGTTTTGCAGCCTCCAAACCGGAACTCGCTAGCAGTCCTCCAATTCGCTGGCTGGTGCTGGGCTGGATCGTGATGACTAGGGCTGTGGGTGTCTGTTTGGCACCGGCAGATGAAAACTCTTACAAGCAAATTGTCGAGTTTCGTCGATCGATCTATCAAAATCACGATTTAATTGCTCTGGGAATCGAACAGCAATATCACCTGACGGCACACATTACTCTGGGCTATTTTGGGGATGTCGGACCGAATTTAAAACGCGATCGCCTGTGCAGTGTATTGTGTGATTTAAATGACCGATGGCTTGACAAACCCCAACAACTTTCCGTCAAACGAGTCGAACTGCGCAAGTTTGAAGACATGACTCGCTACGATCGAGAACCTGATTGGCCTGTTTTTGAGTTTTGAGACGCTCGATCGATTTTCGATTTTAGATTTTCGATTTTGGATTTACCCCGCCCGCGCTTGCGGTGGGGCTTGAGGATTTTAAATTACGATTGGAGATTTCCGACTCACTACCGGAACGAGCCAAAACCGCAAAATAATCCTCGCATTCAGATATCCTAAATCTCGAATTTGCATCGTCGAAATCTGTATTTGGCAAAGAGCAAAATAAAGATCAAATATTCTGCTCTTTGCCAAAAGCAGTTCGATCGTCGAGTTACCAAATTTGCAAGTTCAATGCTTTAATATTTTTGTTTGGCAGTAAACTCAAATTAAAAACTTATGAAAAACCAGGAAAAATTAGCAATTCTGGTTTTTTAATTTTTGCTAAAAAAGTGACGATACACGTTGTTGGTATAGGTTTAGATGGAGCTGCGGGGCTGAGCGAGCCGGCGCGGCAAATGATAGAAACGGCCGCTTTATTAATAGGGAGCGATCGTCATTTGAGCTATTTTCCCCAGCAATCCGGCGAACGTTGGGTGTTGGAAGATTTGACCAAGGCAATTGTCGAAATTCGGCGTTGGTTGGATCGGGAGGCGAATTTAGAGCCGGATGCGAGAACGGCAGAATCTCAGATCGTCGTCATTTTGGTGGCGGGCGATCCCCTGTTTTACGGCTGGGGAAGGCAGCTAATCGCTCAATTACCGGCCCAAAAATTGACTTTTCACCCCCACGTCAGTTGCGTGCAGTTGGCTTTTAACCGCTTGCAAATCCCTTGGCAAGATGCTCGTTTTGTGGGATCTGAGGGAGGTTATTTTGAAGAACTGGTGGCTTGGCTGAGGCTGGGCGTTAAGAAGATTGCGGTACTTGTCAGCGAAACTCGCACTCCGACAGCTTTGGCAAAGTTGGTGCAAACTATGGATTTGCCCGCACGTTACGAGTTTTGGGTTTGCGAAAATTTGGGCGCACCTGACGAACGAGTGAGCAGCTATTCTTTGGAGACTTTGCAGAGACGGTCTTTTGCACCGCTAAGCGTGGTGGTGATGCTGAAGCAGTCGCCGGTGGCGGAGGCGGAATCTGTGGATTTGGGCAAGTTGCCGTTGTTGGGTATACCGGATGGGGCTTTTATCGGCTGTAGCGATCGACCGGGCTTAACTGTTGAACGGGAAGTGCGAGTGCTGGTTTTGGCTCAATTAGCCCTGCAACCGGGTCAAGTTGTTTGGGATGTGGGTGCGGGTAACGGTGCTGTGTCGGTGGAAATTGCTCGCTTGTTCCCGGATTCTCAAGTGTACGCGATCGAAAAAACAATTTCTGGCTCGGCGGCGATCGAACTTAACTGCGCCCGTTTTGCAGTGCCAAATGCCATCTCAATTCACGGAGTTGCCCCGGAAATCCTGCACCGCTTGCGCCCGCCGCACCGGATTTTGATCGGAGGAAGTGGGGGGGTATTGACTAAAATTTTGGGCGTTTGCGCCTTGCGGCTGCTTGCTGGAGGCTCGATCGTGCTGCTTTTGGATAGTTTGGAGGATATTGGCACTGTGTTGAGCTGGATCGAGGATCGGGTGCGCCGGGAACCGCACTGGAGTTACCGCATCGTACAAGTGCAGTTGTCGCGATCTGTGCCTGCGGGTAATTCGACTCGTTTTAATCCGTTAAATCCGGTGTCTATTGTAACGATCGATCGGGGGGAAATTTAGATTTTAGATCGGACTGAAGTCCTTACTACGAACTAATCTTATGCCGCTCGATCGCTCGATCGGACACAATCTGACAGCATTCCCACAATCCCACAATCTCACGATCGATCTTAAAATCCAACAATCAATCAATCTTACAATCAATCAATCTAAAATCTAAAATCTAAAATCTAAAATCTAAACCTCTCACTCTCTTCCCGATCGAGGTAGAATGCGGTTCAATTGACTTATCGACCAGCGGGCTGTTTCCTGAACTTCTGCATCCGGATCGTCGGCAGCGCGGTACAGTAAATGACTGATTTGATTCACCAATTCATAAACCCGAGTCAAATCGCGAATCGCATTTTTGCGCACTTGAGCGTTTTCATTTTGCAGCGAAATCGACCACGCATTATTCATCGGTTTGAGAGTGCGAATGCCAATTTCCGAAAGGCTTGCCAAAATTAAACTGTACTGGTTCGAGTCGGAATTTGCTAGCAGGTCGAGCAGTGGTTCAAGCGCCCGAGAATCTCCCTGCTGACCGAGTTCCCAAATTGCTTTGCGACGGGTTGCCGGATGGGGAGAATGCAAATCTTCAATAAGTCTCTCAATATTATCGATTCTACGCCGATCGGGTGCTTCAGAAAGTGGATTTTGTTTCTGTTTGCGGGCAGCTCGATCGGTCGATTTAGTTTTGCCTAAAAAATTGAAACCCGTGCTGTTGAAACCGTTGGTGTTATTTTCCAAACTGGAGGGATCGGTATTTGTGAGATCGCTTTGGGTTCCTGTATCTTCCGATGCTGTTACTTCCGGTGGCAAAATGAACGGTGAAGAGCGATCTAAATTGTGAATTTCATCGCGATTTTGGGGGGCAGTAACAGGGGAGTTGGCAGTATGAATCGAGTTTGATGTTGCGGGGTAATTGCGATTGCTCAGGTTGTTGGTGTTGATTTTTTTCACTGGTTGTTGGGAATTATTTGATTCGT
>JBOFTL010001242.1:0-2648 GCA_051652045.1 Microcoleus sp.
GCTGCGATTAATCTAAAGAAACTGGGGTTGGGCATTTTCCCCAGTATAAAACGCCGTAACGGGAATCTTTCTGTAGTAGGAACTATGGATAACAGTACCGTGAAGGAAATTTTGCATACCCTTCATCGGGCTGCAAAGATGCCTGCATCATAGCGTACTCGCTTGACGTGGGAGTATGTCACTATTATTGTCATTGCGAGCGAAGCGAAGCAATCGCAACGATTGTGGTTCCAAACGGAGAATTTATAGAACCCATGTGAGATCTGAGAAATCGCCGACTCTAGTCAGGATGAAGCATTTGGATGTCAAAACATCGGGCTTTTACCAGAGACTGTCGCCCAAATGTTTCATCCCTACACTACCTTTCGTTAATCTTGAAAGGCTATAGAGCGATCGCAAATGAGTCATAAATTTTTAACCCCACCCCAACCCTCCCCTTACTAAGGGGAGGAAGTAAGAAGTTCACAAATTATTTGCGATCGCTATATTAAAATAATAACATCAAAGCATCGGCTGGTATTGCAAAAAATTAGAGATGGAAAATAACAGGAGTTTCCCAGACAACTGTATCGTGTACGATGGTTCGGGAGAACCGCCACAACTCCCGCGCGATCGCTCAATATTACTGCTGCCCGATCGAACAAATGCCAATCATCTTTCGATCGATCGAACGGTAACTCATCGCTACAACTATTATGAAGGTCACGTTCAGTTAACTATTAAAATTCAATCTATTGCCACCAGAAAAATTATTGTTACCAATCAATTAAGTGAAAAAAACGATCGCACCTTCGGCAAAACAAATGAAGTAATTGAAGGCGTTTACCGACAGCTATTACTGGGGAGAGCATCCCGTGAAGCAACGTT
Source organism: Microcoleus sp. (assembly GCA_051652045.1). Lineage (GTDB taxonomy): Bacteria > Cyanobacteriota > Cyanobacteriia > Cyanobacteriales > Microcoleaceae > Microcoleus. Next base: position 868 of record JBOFTL010001242.1, read on the forward strand.
AGAAACTGTTAGCGAACCCCATACAGGAATTGAAGTTCTACTGTTAGATGCCAAAGAAAGTGTTAGCGTCAAATCTTTTCGCGTGACCCTCGCCACGATCGCCGCACTCAGACAACTACTGAAAATCGATACAATTGACAAAGCAAAAATTAACTCTACGCAGCAGGACATTAAAATCGATTGATTGAGGTAGAAGTCCACAATTCGCTACTCCGCTTCTTGCGATCGCGCTCCGAGCCCCAGTGGCCCCACCATTTAACAATGGCGCGGCTTGTGGCGCGGGCGTTGCGTTTGGGGCGCAGCGCATTAATTCAAACAGGATTTCCCGCCGGGGCTTACCAGCAGCGGTATCGCGTCAGTTATTTAATGCCGCTGTTGATGCGGAGTGAACCCGCGATTGTGGTAGCGGCGGCGCCGGTACTGGAACATTTGCGACTTGTGGAAATTCCCCGCTTGCAGGAATGGCTAGAAACAAACAAACCTGTAGAGACTTACGCTCAAAATGCCGATTTTCGAGGATTGGTGCTTGCAGATCCCGAGTCTTGGCTGGCTGGTTGTACGGGGACAGATCCGTCGCTTCGCAGCACTATCCCCACAATTATCGACGGTGCGGATAACTTGGAAGCTTGGACGCGGGAACACTTGACGGCCTACCTGCAACCGGCTGACTGGAATGAATTGATGCAGGTTCGCGAAGACTTGGCAGATTCGATCCTGCAAACGCGGGTGCAGCTAACGCAGGCTTTGTTTCGACATCCGGCAAATCCTTACGAGTGCTACTTATTGGAGGCTCCGGATCGAGAGATTTTGCAGGGGCTATTTTTTGCGATGCAAGAAGCGGGAGCAATTATTCAGCCGGCTGCTTGGCACAATTTTTTGCAGCGGTGGGAAAGCGAGGGACAGCTTAAATGGGCGCAAATTAATCGATATGCCGGATCTTTTTCTCTGTTTTGCGCGCCGGTGCAGGTAGCTGACGTATTGGGAAAAATTTGGGAATCCAGGCCGGTTGTATTGATCGGCGGAGCCCTGGATTTGGAAGCTAAGGCTCCGATTTTTCGAGAAACTGTAGGACTTCCAGAGTTAACTAGCGTCAAGTTTTCGCCCGATCGCCAGAACGAATTAATTCAACTGTACATCCCCGAGGGTTTGCCGTCACCGAATACACCGGAATTTCAGGGAGTGTTAATTCAAGAAATCCGCACTTTGCTGTGTATGAGCGTTTCCGTGCCGGGATTAACCGTATTGCTAATTGGAGACGTACCGCTGAAGGCGAGGCTGGGAGCAATTTTAGCTTCAGAGTTCGGTTCTCGGGTGCGAGTAGAAACTGCGGATGTTCCCGCAAACGGGATTTTGGTAACTGGCTGGGAGTTTTGGCGGGAACATCAAGGGGAATTTCAGGCACCGCACTTGTTGGGGGTGGCGACTTTGCCGCTGCCTTCTTTGGAAAATCCGTTAGTGGCGGCGCGGGTAGCTTACTATAAAGAGCAGCGTAAGGATTGGTTTCGGTTGTATTTGCTGCCCTCAGCGTTGAACGAATTGCAGCGGGCGATCGCGCCTGTACGAGAAAGTCAAGGAGTTGTGGCGATTTTCGACAATCGCGTCATTCACCGCAGTTACGGACAGCAAGTTTTGACGGCCTTGAGTCCGATGGCGAGGATCGATTATTTAGATAGTATTTGGTTGATGCAAGGTTGAGAGTTGATAGTTGACAGTTGATAGTTGATAGTTGGTAATGGGAGTGTGCCCGCGATCTAATAGAGTTGACAGTTGACAGTTGTCTG
>JBOFTL010001243.1:0-3491 GCA_051652045.1 Microcoleus sp.
TGCGCACCTTACTGCCATTACACCATCCGAGTTTTTATGTCAATCAAAAAGATTCTTTCGATTGTCTTGTTAATTTTTGTCCCCATTTCCATTGCGGCAGAAAACTTACATTGGGGTTCCCTGACAGTTTTTATCACATCGGCTTTAGGCATCATACCTATAGCGATTTGGTTGAGTACAGCTACCGAAGAAGTGGCGATCGTTACGGGCCCATCTATCGGCGGCTTGTTAAATGCTGTCTTCGGAAATGCTACGGAATTAATTATTGCCATAGTCGCCCTCAAAGCCGGATTGATTGACATCGTGAAAGCTAGCATTACGGGGACAATTATTAGCAACTTGCTCTTAGTAATGGGACTTTCCATGCTGTTAGGCGGAATCCGCTACAAAGAACAGGAATTTAAGCCGATTATCGCGCGGGTAAACGGTTCCACCATGACTCTAGCAGTGATTGCAATCCTGCTGCCGACAATGGTAATTTACACCTCAAATGGAGTCGAACCGGCGGCCATTGCAAATCTTTCTTTGATTGCCGCGATCGTCCTAATTGCAGTTTACGCTCTCACGCTGTTATTTTCCCTCAAAACACACAGCTATCTTTACGATGTCGGCTTGGTAGAATTGGAATCAGAAAATCCTCAAAATACCAAAGAGGAATCTACCACACACAAACCGAATTTATGGCTGTGGCTGGGTGTCTTAGTTGTATCGACAATTGCTGTTGCTTTTGAATCAGAAATTTTTGTAGGAGTTGTCGAAGAAACTACTAAAGGATTGGGATTAACGCCGTTATTTACTGGAGTAATTCTGTTGCCGATCGTGGGCGGGGCGGCAGAATATGTAACGGCGGTAGGAGTTGCGATGAAAAACAATATGGATTTATCGGTTTCTGTGGCGATGGGTTCCAGTTTGTTAGTAGCTTTGTTAGTCGCTCCCGTGTTAGTAATTATCGGATTAGTAATCGGTCAGCCGATGGATTTAAACTTCAATCCTTTTGAAGTAATTGCCGTGGCGATCGCAGTTACTATCGCTAATCTAATTAGTTTAGACGGGCGATCGAACTGGCTCGAAGGAGTGCTGCTTTTAGCCACGTATGTAGTGTTGGGAGCGGCATTTTACTTCCATCCAATTACTTGAAGCAAAACTCACAAGCTCTCTTTATTTGTAGGGTGCGCACTGCGCACCTTACTGCTATTTTACACTTTATTCGTAATTGCTCAATTTGTAGGGTGCGCGGTGCGCACCTTACTTGCATTTTCTGCCATCTCTATCATGCAAAACAACAACTACGGACAGCTACAATTCCTAATCGGATAACACACTTGCTGGCAACTTATTTTCCTACCCCTGCGATCGTAACAATTGTGGGAAGGAGTCTGGCAATCTAACTTCTCTTGACAAGTTTGCCCTCGCGGGAAAACGCCCAAATTTTGGATAGCAACTTGTGCTGTCAGCGTACCTTCTTCGATCGACCGTTCCCCCTCTTTTATTTCATAGGTAAACTTATTTTCCCCTTCTAAAACTGAAAAAGTTCTTCCTCTATGTTTGTTACCTAATTTAAACCCAAAGTCTTCGGAAAACTCGCCTTTATTGTAACTGCGATCGGTGTAAGGATAGGGATCGGTTTCCATACCATCGGTCACATTTTTAATGATTACCCTGCGGTTTGGGCTTGGAGGTGTTTTAAAGGAAACAAATCGAGCGCTTTGTGAATCGGGAGAATACCCCGTACCGGGACATTCACCGACATATTCAGTACGCTTGAATTGAATTAAATTAATGTCAAAACTGTTTTCATTTTTGACCCGAAATTGTGCGGTTTCAGTTGGTTGGGCGCTGACTCGAATAACTGCTAAAACGACAAAAGTTGCAGCTAGCAAAATAGTTATAAGTTTGAGGGGCTGGATTTTGGAAAATTGTTTTGGTAGTTTCATGTTGCCATACCTCGGCCATTGAGTGCGACATCTCATCAATGAATCTGAGGACCGAAATCCTGACTACAAACCGGATTAAAACCGTACTAAAACGTTACTCGATCGCGCCACCTATCTAACAATTTGTCTCCCACTCCTTGAACCCGATTTACATCCTCCAACGATGCAAAAGGCTGCTGTTTTCGCGCTGCTATTATTTTTTCAGCCAACTTCGGCCCAACTCCCGGTAATGTCTCTAACTCTTCCTGCGTTGCTGTATTTAAATTAATTAAATTTTTCCCGGCAATTTGAGGTTGAGTCGCTGTATTATTTCCTGGTGCGATCGGAAATTTTGAAGCTGTCGGTAATAAATTGCACTCTTGTTTGCGAGCATCAATTTTCTGCTGGATTCTGACAGGAATTCCTAAAATTGCACCTTCATACAGTCGATCGAACTCTCGCTGAAAATGCGCTGCCACTACCGGACTTTCTATTATCAAAAGCGTTTCATCGTTATTGCGATTTGCTGCTTCGCTCCAGTTGTGAGAGCCTGTAATTACTGTATTTCCATCTACTATTCCAAATTTGTGGTGCAGTCGATCGCCCTTGGGTAATTGCGGTATTCCTACGGAAGTCAGCGGCTGTTTCCAAGGGCGATTTTCTGCTTCTAGCTGACAGTTTTCCATCGCCGTTACTCCCATCATATCCAATCCTTCGCTGTACGATCGGTAAATAAAATTTGAGTCGATTAAAGCCCGCACTCCAACTCCTTGTCGGGATTCTTTTTCTAAAGTATTTGCTAACTGCTGGTCGGAAAATACAAACAAAGCTAAATCTACCGATTTTTGCGCAACCGCCAAACTTTTATTTATCGAACCGTTGGGGCTGTTTTCCCAAGCTACAGTTTGAGAAACAGGAGAAAATTGCACGGCAACTGTTGCATCGCCTACTTTGACTTTTTGCACTTGACGAAATGGCTTTTTGATGCCGAACTTGCTATCGGATTTGCCTCCGGGCCCGTCGCCCCACATGATGTTAAATTCTTCAGTAAATAGTTGCGCTAATCGAGCATCTTCTATTTGCAGCAAGTTGTTAGCATTGCCACGGCTTTCCGGCTCTTTGAAATCGCCGTGAACGTCGCTGGTGGTAAAATTAGCGGAAGTTACAATTACTGTTTTGCCGTCAATTACCACAAATTTATGGTGCATCAAACCGCTGCCTTTAGAACCATCGGCGGTATCGTCAATTACAGGAATTCCGGCATTTTTGACAATTACTAAAGCATCGTTTTGCTCGATTTCTTCAGGACTCAATTTGCCATCTCGATCGACATCTGCCAGCTTGACAAATTCACTATAACGATCGCGCTCTCTTTCCGGCAACTTCGCCAACTCCTGGGCTGTAAAATTGCTCCACGGCTTATTGTATAAATGTTCGACAATTAACCTCACTTTAATACCCGATCGCGCGCGATCGGCTAAAGCCCTGGCAATACCGGGCAAGCGAAACTCCTGAACAGCTACGTCTGCGGTCGATCGAGCGTTTGCGATTGCCAGGGCGATCGACTTTTCGAGATCG
>JBOFTL010001244.1:0-2424 GCA_051652045.1 Microcoleus sp.
CATTATTATAGTCGGAAACTCGGATTCCGGGAAATAATGTATTAATTGTTACTCAATTACCGCAAAAATGCTTTACAGCAGCCATACCCCGAGTGAAAAAGTTGACAATTGACAATTGACAATTGACAGCGATCGATTATATAGAGATTAAAACAAATTTCAGGAAGCGTGAGGTACAGATAAATCGTAGGTAGGGACACGGCAGTGCCGTGTCCTTGGAGGATTATTTGATAAGCAGACCTACTTCATCAAGAGTGCAATCTGCTGTAATCAGTTGACAATTGACAATTGACAATCGACCATCAACTCTCAACTCTCAACTATCAACTCTCAACTTACTTGCCAGTTTTAACTTCTAATACACCGCCATTGTTGGGGTTAAAAGTTACTTGGAATTCAGCAGTCTTTTGAGAACCCGTTGGAGAACCTGCTGGAATTTGTAACGCAGGTAGCGGAATTTCTGTGACGAAATCTTTAGCTGCTTTATTGGTCGGCTCGAATTGTACGATATCGCCATTTTGCTGGACTTTAACCCGATAAGTCAAGCTTTCAGTAAATGTGGGGGTTATTCTCCAGCTTTCATCAATTCTCGCGTATAATTGCCGTTCGATCGCGCCAAGTTCCGCTTTATCCGAAATCTCAGAAGTGTTACTGGTTGGAGTACCTGTTGGCGCTGCTGTACTGTTAACCGCAGGCGAAGCAGGCGCAGGACTAGCAGCTACAGGTGCAGGACTAGCAGCTACAGGTGCAGGACTAGCAGCTACAGGTGCAGGGCTTGCAGCTACAGGTGCGGGGCTTGCAGCTACAGGTGCGGGAACCGGAGGAGCGCTCACGACGGCTGTCGGCGCTGCTGGTGCAGTTTCTGTCGATTTCGCCTTTAGCTGGCTGGAAATCGCAGACATATTGATTGCAGCTAAAGCAGCCATCCCTACCAGCCAGGAAACTCCGAGGATACCACCTTTAATCGGCGATGCAGGAGAAGGGGGGGTAGCGTGATGCACAAAAGGTGCAGGCTTAGAGATATCTTTTGCCGCCGCAACAACAGCAGGTTTTTTGCCAGATACCGGCAGCGGTAAAACGATTTTTTCTGCCTCAACTTCCGCGTCTTCACCCTCTTCGTGGTGCGCGTAGCGGGAGAACAAGAAATCCAAAGAAAAGTTGCGCAGTTCGTAATATTTAGGATCTTCCATAATCCGCGCCCGATTGCGGGGACGGCTGAACGGAATGTGCAAATCTTCGCCGATTTTAGCAGCCGGACCGTTAGTCATCATCACGATGCGATCGGACAAAAACAAAGCCTCATCAATATCGTGAGTGATCATGATGACGGTAATTTTGTGTTCCCGCCAAATTTTCAGCAATTCTTCTTGCAATTCTTCCCGAGTAATCGGATCGAGAGCTCCAAAAGGTTCGTCCAAAATCAGCAATTTAGGGCGAGTTGCCAAGGCCCTAGCAATAGCGACCCGCTGTTTCATCCCCCCGGACAACTGGCCCGGTCTTTTGTTTGCAGCTTCGGTCAAACCAACTAATTGCAGGTGGTCTTGAACGATTTTATTTTGTTCCTCAGCAGACTTATCAGCGTAAACAGTTTCAACACCGAGGTGAATGTTTTCCGTAGCACTCAACCAAGGCAGTAACGAATAGTTTTGAAACACTACCATGCGATCGGGGCCGGGTTCAGTAATTCGCGCGCCTTCAAGGGTTACTTCTCCCTTGGTCGGCAAGTTGAAACCCGCGATCGTATTGAGCAAAGTAGATTTGCCGCAGCCAGAGTGACCGATCAAACAAACAAATTCACCTTCATTAATTGTCAGATCGATTCCATCCAGAATCACGAAAGGTTTGTCAGGCTCTTTAGGATTATCGTAGACTTTCGATACATCTTTAATAGACAGAAAAGGTTTCGCCAGCTTAGCAGTTGCAGTTGCAGCAGCTTTCGGTGTTTTTGGGGTCTTGACTGTTTGCATCTCTTCTAGGTTGGGTTTACGGTTTTCAGGATTTGTCATAGTAGCAAAAGAGAGGAAAGAATAGATTTGAGTCGTAATTTGAAGGAAGTAGAGAATTTAGTTCGTGCGGTGAATTTTTAATTCAAGAATCGGAAATAAGTAGCAAGAACTCTTTTAAGTTTAAAGGTTTGAGGGGACAGCAGAATAATTTTCTCTTCTTGCTGATTCCCGATTGAGGTATGAGGTATGAGGTTTGAACTCTGAGGTTTGAGGCTTGAGGTTTTTTCTCACAACTAGCACTTAGCACCCCACACCTCACACCTACCAACTACCACCTACCACCTACCACCTACTTCTTCCCTCTTCCCTCTTCCTTCTTCACCGAAAATACATCCGCTGCATCCGCTGCAAAATCCGCTACCCTTCTTCCCTCTTCCTTCTGCCTTCTTAAGCTGGTAGTTGAATCGAGCACTGACTG
>JBOFTL010001245.1:0-1833 GCA_051652045.1 Microcoleus sp.
AAACCGATCGCGCATGTAGGCAATCCATTTACTGCGATCGCCTTTGTCTCCATCCCATTTTTGCCCCATCATGCTGATCCCAGCAGGTGGATCACTCACGATCGCATGAATTGAATTTGATGGCAGCGATCGAATTACATCCAAACAATCGCCCTGAATGACTTGGTTGAGAAAATCTTGCACAAACCTAGCTCCCGAAAAATGGTTGTACACCGCCGCTAATAGGGTGCGATCGCTTAGTCCCGCCTGGATTCACGACTCTAAAGCTATTGCCACGGGTGATAATCCTAAAACAGTTCCCAGCTTGCTCAACGGTGCCTTCATCAACCTCGACTGTATTGCCCTTGGCTAACTGCCCCGTGACAACGTTGGTTCGACCATTGCGTTGCTCTGTGCGCTGCTTCTTGACTGCTAATACAAAATCCATGGGGAATACCACTGGCGGTTTACCGGATTCCACGATCGCACCTTCCCCTGTCCTAACTTTTACTGTGACGCCACCAGACGTGATGACGACGACCGATTCGTAGACGCCTGTAATTAGACTTTTTTCGGATAATGCATAAACACTAAACTCTGTCCCAATGGATGAAATAGATGCCATTTTGTCATAGGAGACAATACTAAAAAATGAGTATGGGTTCGTAAACCGTCGTACTCTGGCCGTAACCCTGCCAACTCTCACTCTTAATAAAGTTTGTGCCCCGCCCCGTTCTGACCGGAGAATTGGGAAATCCACTGAACTGGGAGCCACAAAAAAGACGCCGCCAATGTTTTGATCCAAAATTATGCGATCGCCTGCCACGCCAAAGACCCCGCCCCCTTGTCGGATCCATTGCGAATGCCCACTAACGGTGCCTTTGAAATAAACTTGCCTAGGCTTTGCTTCTGCGATTTGAAGGGAACTTGAAATTGCGGAAATGGCGATCGCGGCTAAACTAATGCGGAGTAAGTGCCTGTGTAACATCTCTTGTTCCTGCTAACGACAATTCGCGCTCGGTTACTGTTTGATTTTTCCTAAAGTCTTTGCGGCCTTCTACGGCAACAACACCGATCAATACTCTCCCTTTAATTTCAACCTCAAACGGACAGGAAGCATGGTAAACGGCTGCGGAAATCTTCAGCGCTCTCGTAAATCGATCCTCTTGCGGCATTTCCTCTACTGCGTAAAAGGTGCATCGCAATGATTGATGGTTCTCGTATCGCTCATGTGCTACCCCTGCCGTCATTGCATATTGACCCGTTGGGATTACCTTCAGCCCTTCCACCTGGGCTTGATATTCCTCCTTAAATACCGATACGGTTTGCCCTTTTTCGTTTTTATCATAGAAAAAAACAAATGCTCGATCTGCCTCTAAAATACGAATAAGTGAGCCAAGAACTGCTTCAAGCCTATCGACAGAATCCCCCTTGACCCCAATTAATCGCATAACTTGATTTGGACTGTAGATATGTTGGTTAGCCAAATAAGCTCGCAATCCGGTTACTGACGCGACAAAGACGGCGATCCCTATTGCAAAAGTATTGATAAATTCGCCAACTTTCTTTGCTGAATTGCCAACCCGATCCAAGACAGGTTTTATTCGCATCCGTTTTTTGCCATGCCAATGCTTCTATCTTACCTGTCCTAGCAATGTTTCACAACTGCATTCATGATTTTTTCATACATGCAAACATTAACAATAGAAATTGGCTCACAATTTGGCGATTTTTTTGTTATTCGTGTTGTTTGTTTGCCTCCAATTTGTTTGTGCGAAACTTGCAGAAATACAGATTGGACTGACTATATCTGTCGATGCAAATGTGGTAAAACCAAAATACTTTCTGTACAAA
>JBOFTL010001246.1:0-6200 GCA_051652045.1 Microcoleus sp.
GAGGTGGCAACGTTGCCACCTGCATTAAAAAGCTCTGTTTCTATCCCTTCGACCCCTCAAGCTCCCCTATGCCGTGTGGGGGTGGACGGCAAGAAATACCCTGCCCCAAAAGTTGTTGTTGTTCCTGAAGCTGAGTACCGGGTTGAATCCCAAGGACTTGACGATAGCCAGGAGTTCTTTGAGTGCAAGATTATCCATGGCAACGTGGTGATCAGCACGGTTGAAGAAAGCTTGCTGCTGACGTTTAATCAGGCTATCGCGCTGAATGCCTGGCTGCAGGACAATAGAAACAAATTGAGGGCGAGTTAATGGACTTGAGGTGCTACGAGCGGGCAGAGCGGGTGATCGCAATCATGCAGGAAACTGGCGTTAATCCCCGAAAAGCGCAGAGCAACACGATGGTTGGCGCAATTGTGGCTGATTGGCTGGCAGGCCGATTGGATGACCTGGAGCTAATGCGCTCTTTTCAAAACCTGCTGATTCTCAATCCCTCACTTGGAGCCTAGCCTGTGTCCCCCTTACGCCACCGAGAAGTAACAAAAACAAAGCCCTCAGCCGAACTCACCCAAGAAGAGTTAATTGAAAAGCTGAGGAACTATGGGTTTAAGGATGCCCTGGGGCATGACTTGTTGTTGTGCCGGGATTTCCAAGAGCTACTAGAGCGGGCATTCCCTGGGGGCTAGCGTTGTTGTTGTTGGACGGCGGCAGCAACGGCTCGGTATTGCTGCTCTAGTCGTAGTTGGTCGAAGGCGTTGCCCGCCTCCATGTCGATTAGGCGCTGGGTTTGAGCATTGGCCTTAGCAATCTCGGCAGCAATGCGCTGCATGCGGGGCTCGTGTCCTTTTTCGTTAAGCATGGTTTTCTCCTGGTGATTAATGATTGTTGTGCAGTGAGCAGTTTTGCGTGTTGCTCAGCACGGGGGTTAGGCCTCAAAGGGCATTGAAAGGGGCCAGGGGTATTGCTCAGATTGCAATAATGGGTTGCCGTTGGACTCCCAGCCCACTATCTCAAACACACAGTCAGCCCAGAAGGGCGGTGCTGTTTTGTCAATAACACTATCACCAACGGCAAGGGGGCGATCCGCAAATAGGTCAAGTTGGCGGGTTTCCATTCCTGACAATTTTTAGCAAATCGTTGTAATCATTGTATTGCCAGAAGTGGGCAAGAATCCGACGCAGGACTTCAGCACGAGGCAGTCCGCTGTCTTCAGCAAGCTGGGCAATTTCGTGGTCTACCTCGGCGGCTAATTGGACAGTCCAGCTGCCGCCGAGGTTTCGTTTAGGGCGACGCCCGATTGGGTTAGGGTTGGGCATTGGCAATCTGTGCGCTTATTGCGTACTGGGTCTCAAAAGTGGGGAGAATTTCAAGCTCATCTGCCACTCGGATTGAACCTCGCCCGGTCGGATTGAACATTTCCCAGTACTGCTCGGAATCATTCCACCAGCATGCATGGGTGGAATATGGAAAGCCCGGGCCAGGGCGGTCAGTGACGTGATAGCCTGTGCAGATTTCGTCGTCGTATTCGCCGCCAATATCGCCAACTTTGACTGGGTACTGAATAGGGTGAGCCATGATTTTTATTGTTGTTTTAGGTTACTGTTTACTGAGCTTTTGCTCATGTAACTAATCTAACGGATTACAAAGGGGATGTCAAGGGGCTGGTGAAAAGTATTTTGAAAAACAGTTGGGTAGGGTATAGTTGAGGTGTCACGATATGGGGTGATTGCCTTGTGCCAAAGAGTTCCACGGTATTGGGGAGGCTAAAAAGAGCCGAAGAACAACCTAAGGTTATTGAACTTTATCGGCAGGGTTACACCCAGTTTGAGATAGCTGAGCAGTTAGGGATTGGCTATGCAACAGTCAATCGACGCATAAGGGCAATCCGGGAGAATTGGGAACAGACTGCGGTAGTTGACTTTGATGCCATGCGGCGTGAGCGGCTGGAGAGCTTGCAGGCAGCACAGTTAGAGTATTGGAAACTGTATGCGCGTTCTCAGCAAGAGACAGTGGTAACCACCGAAGAGGAATCGTTTAACGATAAGGGTGGTGGGACTAAAACCACAACTAAGCGAGAAAAACCAATTGGGGCAACTGCTGCATTGGATGGCGTCGTTAAATGCGATCTGGCGATTGCTAAACTGTATGGGTTGGACATGGGGAGCACAATGCAAGCTCAGCAGATATTGACGGGCTCGTTTAGCGCTCTGCTGAGTGCGCTGCATGCGGCTGGGGCGACAGAGGCGATACAACAGGTGATTAGCGCCGCGAGACAAATACCTGAATATAGTGAGGCTGTTGGCCAGGCGGCGAATACTATAGAGGCCAATACTCGAACGCTTACCCCTGAGACACTCAAAATGATCCGAGAGCAGGTGTTTGGGGTATATGATTTGCCAGACGTGCAACAAGAGGACAGTAATGCAGTCGAGTAACGTCTTCCCGACGCTGACCCGCCCGCAGGCCGCCTTTGAACTACTGCCCTACCAGAAGAAATGTTTCCTAGATCGGAGCCGCTTCAAACTACTCATGTGGGCCCGTGGCTGCCGAAAGACTTCGACTGTCACCCTGGAGATTGTTGACGATTGCTTCAGTCAGGAAGCGCAGGGCAGGCGTACCACCTGGGTTATCCTCAGCCGAGGTGAACGCCAGGCACGGGAGGCCCTGGAAGAGGCTAAGCGACACTGCCGAGCCTATACGATTGCGGCTGGCGAGATTCAAGAGTCAGTATTCGTCAGTAAGGATGGCTCAGCAGAGTATAAACAATTTCAAATTGACTTCCCGCTGGGTAGCCGGATTATTGCCCTGCCAGCCAACCCAGACACAGCACGGGGTTATACCGCCAACGTGTTTCTGGATGAGTTTTGTATTCACGATAGGGATAAAGAGATTTGGCAGGCACTATTCCCCGTGCTCCGTGGGCGGATGCGCCTGATTGTTAGCAGCACGCCCAAGGGTGGCAAGTCACGCAAGTTTTACGAGCTGGTGACTGGGGATAGTGAGGCCTGGAGTCGGCATATAGTTGATATCTACGACGCGGTTAAACAGGGGCTACCGTTTGATATTGAGGTTGAGCGGGAGGTGATGGCCGATCCTGACGGCTGGTTCCAAGAGTTCGAGCTGGGCTGGCTGGACGATGCTGGCCCATGGCTGGACTGGGATTTAATTGACGGAGCCGAACACCCCGAAGCAGGAATACCTGGCAAATATCAGAGTGGACCCTGCTTTCTGGGTAACGACATTGGGCGAGTTAAAGACTTATGGGTAGCCTGGGTAGTTGAGCAGGTGGGCGATGTGCTGTGGACTCGTGAGATTGTTTCGCTGCGCAATCGCCCTTTCGCCGAACACGATGCCGAGTTTGAGCGATTGTTTCAAAAGTACCGAATCGTTCGGGCCTGCATGGATCAAACCGGCATTGGACAAAAGCCCGTAGAGGACGCCATTCGACGCTATGGCGAGCTGAGGGTTGAGGGGATTACCTTCAGCGCTCCAGCCAAGACAGACATGGCTAACGTGGCAAAAAAACGCTTCCAGGATAAGCGGATTCGCATTCCCCAGGGTGACCGGGTGTTACGAGCGGATTTGCATAGTCTGCGTAAACTGATGACGCCAGCCGGTAACGTGCGGTTTGACGTGTCCGATGAAGATGGGATGGATAGCAATAGTCACGCTGACTATGCTTGGGCATGTTTTTTGGCTTGTTATGCGGCCAGTAATCCCTCTGCGCCAATTGCCTTTGAAGCAGCCCCTAGCCTGTTAGCGCAATACCACAGTGATTTCGTAGGGGCGGGTAGCAGTGGTGGGTATGGTGGATATCAGAATGATTTCGATGGGTTTTTAGGGGGATACTGATCGAAGCCGGTTGCTCGATATACGATCAGCTTTGAAAACGGGCTGGAACCTATCGCCCTACTGCAAGAGAAAGGGGGACGGTTATACGTAAGTGACGGAGTTCCCTACAAAGGACGCGACACCTACGCCAAGAAGGAAGCTGAAAGGTGGCTAGCATTAGCCAGGCGGCAGAAAAAGGCGATCGACCTTCAACAATCACTAAGCGTTGTTGATTAATCATGGGACTTCTTTTGGCCCGCTTTGTGGTAGCCAGTGAGTTGGCTGATTGTCCCTAGCCCAGGCGACCGAGTGCCAGGAAAGGTCATACCTCCAGTATGGGCGCGGGCGAGCACACAACTTTTGAGCATCCCATACTCCGGTTAAAACCCTCACGCTTGGGTCGGACGCAGGAGTATACAAAATCACCCGAGTGCCATCCTTCGGGGCTGAATCAATCAACTGCCAAGGCAAATCTATCCTGATCATTGTGAACATGCCCTCTCGGTAGTTAATCTCTCCTCGTGGGCCTCGGCACGCATCAAGGAGTCCCCCCGTAATTCCTTGTATTTTTCGAACTCATCAAAAATTTTGGGCCGGTCTGCATTTGGCAAAACACTATCGCTAGTCATTAAAATCTCCTTAAACCTACACTGCATATACATCGTCCATTAGATGGCAGGTATTGAAACCCTGGCTTCTAGTTTCAAAGGCTACCAGTCTGTTTAACCGATATCTCAGCCCTTTGCAGGCAAAAACATCAATTTGGGTCTGATAGACATTGGTGTAGAGGATGTAAGCCTTACGTCCTGATCCAATGTCTATCATCCCTACCACGGTGGGCCGTCCATCTAGCAGCATCACTCCGAAACTGGATCGAACTTCCGCATAGAGGTAAAACTCTACCCGTGCGGCAAGGTTCTGATCCGTAATCTCGTAAACCACTCTGCGCCGTTGCAATGGGTCTAACCCGTACTCTCTCCGCTTTGCATTAGAAAGTCTGCGGCGGGCGGTGGTTTCTGAACGATCCAGCTTTTTGGACAACCACAACTGACTCACTCCGGCAACTCGCTGGTGCCCACTGATTGGGAAGAATCGAAATCCAGTCTTTACCCCAAGACCCTTGTCGGTTTCCTTCGAGCTGGGGTTAACCCTGACTTTCTTCTCTGCCCTGGACACCGAGCTAATCGCTTCCTGAGCCGTAATCACGTCATACTTTGTTCGTCCTGCACTACCTCTCTGTTTTGAATCTTCTGGCTGGCGGGAATGCTTCAGACAGTATTCAGCCTGTCGCTGCCCCTTTGCTACCATTGCTTCCGCCCCAAGTCCTAATGCCACCATGCGACTTCCAAGCTCGCGAGGAAGCATGTAAGTGACATGATCTGGCAGCAGTCCATTGCGGTAACAAATCTGTTTTAAGCTGCGGTAGCGGATAAGGGTTTTGCCCTTGTGTGGCCCGCGCCTAACTTTCTCAACTTTCAGAAAACATTCCCGGTCGCTCAACCACAGATACCAAGTTGACCGGGCAATGCCCAACTTATTGCAGACCGTATCTCGATCAAGACAGACGTAGCCACAACCCTTAAAACTGCTCTCAGCATCTAAGTGCCGCACATAGCTGTAGAGACGATTGCCCAATAGCCGAGACTCCAGCAAACACGTAACAACCCTCACCGAATCTCTTTCGTCCGTGAGGGTTGTTACTTTCTGTGAGGGCTGGTACAATTTCATTAGGTTTGAAGTTGTGTTTTAGGCGTGTGGTAACCTCTACGATACAACAGGAGCCCTGGGGAGAGCAATCTTTCCAGGGCTTTTTGCTAGACTTTTTTGTACAGTGCGTCCATGCAGGGCGATTAGGGGTGGCTTCTCAACCGGTTCATCAATTAATTGATGAACCGATACTCTTGGTTAACGTCTACGTACAGGCTAAGACGATTGCGTCTACATGAAGCCTGTGCTACTAAACCAATACGGTGAGCGGTTAAAACCCAAGCGTGACGGGGTTCCCGACTATCGGGAAATCGCCACTATTGACACCGGGAGAGATATCACCCGCACCTGGTTGATGCCCCTGCTGCAAACCCAGGATGAGGTATTGCTGGGGCGGGGGAAGGGTGATCTCAAGTTATATGAGGACATTTTCCGGGATGCCCAGGCTAGAACCTGTGTCAGTGGGATGCAGGCGGATATTGTCTCTCGACAATGGCACGTACGGCCGGGGAAAGCCCGGTTTCGGGAAGAAAGTGAAGCGGATCGTAAGGCCGCAGATTTTGCAAAAGAAGCATTAGAGTCGATTCCCTGGGATCAGATTACGCTGAAAAAGCTCTACGCCAACAGGTACGGCTATGCCGGTGGGGAAAATATGGGGGAGCAGG
>JBOFTL010001247.1:0-6576 GCA_051652045.1 Microcoleus sp.
TAATTACCCGGTTACTGAATCAGTTGGGTTCTCAAAAAGAAATTGAGTATCAATTAAAGCAAATTTTAGATCGCTTGCAAACCGAACACCCAAATCGATCGGGATATGCGGGCGGTAATATTATCAATTTATTGCGCCACCTTCAGGTTAACCTCAGCGATCGCGACTTCTCCTATCTCAGTATTTGGCAAGCCGATTTTCAAGATGTAGATCTCCATCGAGTCAATTTCATTAATTCCGACCTCTCCAAATCCCGGTTTACTCAATCGTTCGGTTTTATTTTCTCGATCGCCTTTAGTCCCGACGGTCAACTTCTAGCAACCGGGGATGACAATAGTAACGTGTGTCTGTGGCAGATTGCTGGCGGTCAACCGAAACTCACCCTAAGCAGACATACCGGTCGGGTTTGGTCTGTCGCCTGGAGTCCCACGCCTGTTTCCTTCCTCGGTAAAGGAGGAACCGCAGGGGGGTATATCCTCGCCAGTGGCAGCGAAGATCTCAGGGGCGTCAGACTGTGGGATGTGGAAACAGGAAACAGCTTGGGACTCTTACAGGGAGATAGCAATCATTCCTTCAAGTGCGTAGCGTGGCATCCCGACGGACAGATTCTCGCCAGTTGCGGCAACAGTGACAAGATTTGGTTGTGGGATGTCCACCGCAAAGAGTGCCTGAAAACATTGCAGGGACACAGCAATTGGGTAGTCTCCGCCGCCTGGAGTCCCGACGGAAAAATCCTTGCCAGCGGTTCATTCGATCGCACCATTCGGCTGTGGGATACCGACACTGGGGAATGTTTGCAAATCTTATCGGGACACAATAACTTAGTTTGGTCTGTCCGCTGGAGTCCGACCCCCCTGCCTTCCCCCCTTGCTAAGGGGGGAACCGAAGGGGAGTCTATTCCTTCTCCCCTTGCTAAGGGGGGAACCGAAGGGGGGTATCTTCTGGCCAGTGGCAGTCAAGATCGAACCATCAGAATCTGGGACACTCGTACCGGTCAATGCCTCAAAACTCTACAGGGAAACAGTTCCGTATTGTCAATCGCTTGGAATCCCCTTTCCTCTCTTACTCAGGAGGGAACCGAAGCGGGATATATTCTCGCCAGCGGTCATGATGACCAAAACGTGAGAATCTGGGACATTCGTAGCGGTCAATGCCTCAAAATTTTGCAAGGACACCAACATTCGATCTGGACTGTGGCGTGGAGTCCCGACGGAAGAACCCTTGCTAGTGGTTGCGATCGTGCGGTGCGACTGTGGGATGCCCAGCAGGGTCATTGCGTGAAAATTTTGCAGGGCTACAGCAATTCAGTTTTTATTATCGCCTGGAGTCCTGACGGACAAACCCTCGCCAGCAGTAGTAGCGACAGATTGGTGCGGTTGTGGGATGTCAAGCAAGACCGCTGCGTGAACAGCTTGGCAGGATCTGGCAACTGGTTTCGAGGTTTGGCTTGGAGTCCTGATGGTAAAACCCTTGCCATTGGGGCTTTGGATCTGACGGTTCAGCTTTGGGATGCTAGTACGGATCGATGCTTGAAAATTTTAGAAGGACATCAGGCTTGGGTGTGGGCTATAGCCTGGAGTCCCGACGGACAAACCATTGCTAGCGCATCGAATGACCAAACAGTTCGGCTGTGGGATGCCAGCAGTGGGGAATGTTTGAAAATCTTGCAAGGACACAACAACCATATCTGGGCTGTAGCTTGGAGTCCCGACGGTCAAACCCTCGCCAGCGGATCTGACGATCGAACCGTGCGGTTGTGGGATGCCAATACAGGAGAATGTTTGCAAATTTTGCAGGGACACGAAGCTTGGGTGAAGTCTGCAGCCTGGAGTCCTGACGGACAAACTCTCGCCAGCGGTTCCGACGATGGAAGCGTGAGGCTGTGGGATACCCGCAGTGGGGAATGTCGGAAAATCCTGCAAGAACATACCGATATGGTCAGAACTGTGGCGTGGAGTCCGGACGGGCAAATCCTGGTCAGTGGTTCTAAAGACCAAACGATTCGGCTGTGGCAAGCGGACACCGGAGAATGTTGGAAAATTCTAGAAGGTCACGGAGGTCAGGTTTGTTCGATCGCTTGGCGTCCCGTTTGTGAGTCAGAAAATGGCGATTTTGTTCTGGCAAGTAGCAGCGCCGATGAGACAATCAAACTTTGGGATATTAACACAGGTGAATGTTTAAAAACTTTGAGGGCCGATCGCCCCTATGAAGGTATGAATATTACTGGAGTTACGGGCATTACGGAAGCTCAAAAAGCAACATTGGAGGCCTTGGGGGCGATCGATTCTCAGATCGTTATCTCGGTCGATCGAGCGCAATAAAAAATAGTTCGTAGTATGGACTTTAGTCCTCAGAGCGATCGACCCTCACAAAAAAGATAATAAAAATTAGTTCGTAGTGTGGACTTTAGTCCTCAGAGCGATCTGGCGATCGTCCCAAACTTTACCGGATGCAGATTAATACGTGCTGGGAGCGATCCGGTTCAACCTTATCTGAAGCTATTTTATCTAAAAAGGTTAACTCTGTCTTTATGGTTTTTACAGGAGCGATCGCACTTTAGCAACTGAATCAAAAGTGCGTCTCCCCTAGCCCCCTTAAGAAGAGGGAGTACCGAAGCATTCAAAGTCCCCCTTCGATCGCGGAGGCAGTGCGATATTGGGGCCTCCCCAAGTCGAGAAGCCACTGCAGTCTTGGGGCCCACCCCAAGGGTCGCAAGTGGCGTCAACTGCCGTGGATTTAGGGGGATCTAGACTGGGGAAAAAGCGAGATTTATCGACAGTTTTAGTCTTAAGTTAATACCAATTCCCAATTCCCAATTCCCAATTCCCCATCCCCAATTACCAATTACCAATTACCAATTACCAATTTTAATTTGCCACCGCTTCTATTTCTGCAATTAAATTGAGAATTTTTTGGTACTCAAAATTATACAGGTGCTCTTCAAGGGTTTGGGCTAAAGCATAATTATCATTGCGAATTTGCTCGATCGCCTCAGCAATTAAATCGAAGTCAGCATTGCGGATTGCCTGTTTCATCTGGCTCGTCCATTCTCGCGAAATTTTGGGCTGCAAATCAAGTGCAAAGGTTGCAGTAGCAGTATTTGATAAACTTTCCGAACTAACAGTTGAATTTTTATTAAATATATTATTTAATGCCCTACTTCCAGCTTCAATTTTAGATAAGTCTAAAATTTGATTGATTAATTGCAGTAGGTGTTCTCCGTTGCGGCGAATAATTGCAATTTGTTCTTGTTCTTCAGGAGTTAAATTAGAACTGGGCTCCAATAATTGAGCGAAACCTAGAATGGCGTTGAGGGGCGTGCGCAGTTCGTGAGTCATATTAGCGAGAAAGACGCTTTTAGCTCGATCGGCTGCTTCTGCTGCTTCTTTTGCTTGTTTGAGTTCTTGTTCTGCTTGTTTGCGATCGCTAGTATCAATTACAACACCGTGCCAGACAATATCTCCGTTTTCGCGTATTTCCGGTCGAGAAAAACTTTGCAACCATTTGAGTTTTCCCGATGGTGTAACGATCCGCCATTCGTCGGAAAATGGTTCCAGATTGGTGGCGCTTTTAACTATTGCCTCGAAGTGACGGAGCCGATCGTCCGGATGTATTTGTCGGTCGAGTACAGAGGAATCCTTGATAATTTCCTCCGGCTCTAATTCTTGAATTTCCCTGCACAGCGGACTGATATACTCCATATAGTATGAGCCATCGCTGCGCCGCACGAATATGTAAAGTTCTCCGGGGACGGTGACAGCTAATTTTTGAAACAAAGCCTCGCTTTTTTTCAAAGCTAATTCTGCTTGCCTGCGATCGCTGATATCGAACCCAAATCCAAAAACAAAGTCAAAATTGCCATTTTCATCCAAAACCGGCGTACCGTGCCACTCTACTAGCAAAATTTGCCCGTCTTTAGTTTGAAGGCGGTGTTCGTTAACTGTTTGCTGGCCCGCAACTACCCGTTCGAAAACCGATATTAGGGTTGCTCGATCGCCCTCGGGTACAAATGTCTCCAGATAATCTCGATCGATAACTTCTTTGGCAGCATAACCCACAGCTTGCAACATACAGCGGTTCGCCAGTAAGATTTTACCCTGACCGTCGATCGCTACAAAAAAAATCGGAGAATTTTGGATAATATTTAAGTTAAAATCCCGCTCTTTGCGGATAATTTTTTCAGCTTGCTTGCGTTCCTCAATTTCGAGTTCCAATCGGGTATTAATTTCGGCAAGTTCGATCGTGCGCGAGGTGACTTCCATCTCCAGTCTGCGGTTGTAATCTGCCAATATTTGCTCTGCTTGTTTGCGCTCGGTAATATCTTGAAATACGATAAGTACATAAATAACATTCCCCCGAGCATCAAACATCGGCTGCGATCGCACTTGCAAGCGAATCACTTTGCCATCTCGGCGGAGATCCATATCTTCAAGGAAGGTTTCTTTGCCCATCACGCCGCGTTCAAAGGGCGAATTTTCGATCGGGTACAGCCGATCCGTTCCCGCTACATAGAGTTGATAAGCCTCTGAGAGTTCGTCAGGGGTTGTATTCGGTATCGCCCCTTTGCCAGTAATCTCTCCTCCCATCGAATTCATAAAAATAGCACCGCCAGCCGGAGTCAGGGCTACCACCCCGACAGGCAAGCATTCTAACAACTTGGCAAACTTTTCTTCACTTTCGGCCAAAGCTTGAAAAGAATTCTTCAATTGCGCGGCCATATCATTAAAAGATTGCGCTAATTCCCCCACTTCATCAACGCGACTTACCGCCACAGTTCGATCGAATTCTCCTTTAGCGATATCTTTGACAGCTTCGTTGAGACGCTGTAGCGGCAGAGTCACCCATCTCGCCGCTAGCACTCCGGCAGCAGTCGATACCAGCAGCGCCCCCATGCAAAGTAAAATTGTGGTGCGAGTATTGTTGTTAATTTGCGCCATGAAATCGGATTCGGGAACTGCGATCGCGATCGACCACTGCAAACCGTAATTGTCACCAAACGGCAGCACTTCTACAAAATAACGCTCGCCTGCTGCGGTAAATTGCAGTTGCTGCCGCCGATCTATTTTGTCAAAACCCCCTAAATGCGAGTGCAAATACTTGGCTGTAGCGCGAATTACGGGTGTCTGGCTATCTAAAACATTTAACCGCTGTAATTTCTGCTTTCCCGGCACCTGTATGAAGGGGGATTCTCGACTCGAACTCGCTACTAGCAGTCCCGACTGTTCGATAGCGAAAATTTGTCCGCCTTTGCTGAGTTTGATTCGGACTAGAAAATTTTGAATTTCCGAGAGCGAAATATCGACTGCACAAACTCCCAACAATTTACTGTTGCCATAGCGAATTGGTTGACTGGCAGCAATAAAAATTGTATGGGAAGTAAAGCTCGGATATATGCTCGTCCATACCGATTTGTTAGCTGCGACTGCTTTTTTGTACCAGGGGCGGGTGCGGGCATCATAGACTCTCGATTCTGTGTTTAATAGCTGTCCGCGAGCACCCAAAGAATTTGTAGCGTAGTAAACATTTAGAAAGTTGCTAGATTTGTTGGCTGTGACAAGTTGCAAGCTATTATTTGTTGGGTTGCGCCAGATGCCGAGAAATTCTCCTGTTTGAGTTCCCAAGGAAATCCACTGAATGCTGGGAAACGTTTGCATTTGTTGCCAAAGAAACTTTTCTCCCCGAGGCTGAGCCTGTTCTAAATTTAAGTTTAATTCGCCGCGATCGATCGCGGCGGCGTTGAGTTGATTGACTAAGTAAGCAGTCCCCAGAAAATTTTTCAGCTTTTCTTCAATTCTCTTGCTAGCTTCGCCCATTAATTGCTGGGCGAGGTCTTCAACTGCTTTTTGTCCGTTGCGAAAGGAGAGATAGCCAACTAGCCCTACAGTTCCGACAATTTGCAACACAAAAGACGCTACGAGAACGAAGCGCAGGGGGATTTTTTTTGATTGTTTGGAAGTACGATCGATTGAGGAAAGCGACATGGGCAGCTAACAGAAGTGCTATCTACCACTTTAGCCTTTCCAATTGGGAAATCCCTCGCTTACCGAGTGCGGCCCTAGCGAGGGGATAGAAACTGTCAGTTAATTGCTAGACGCATCTGTACATTTTTGGTAATTTTGTACAGGTTGAGGCCAGTTCTTTACGAGCGCCCTCCTTTCAGGGTAGAAAGGAATTTTCCCCGCTCAGCGGGACATTCTCCCAACCCTCATTGCTGAGGTTAAGTTTGTCTCGTCATTGTTCAAATGGCTGGTTAGGAAAGCGGCAAAGCGAGCTATAAACCTTTTTACTCATTACTTAACCGCCTTCGACTCCAGGAGGCAGCGCGATCTTTGGGGTTTCTCCCATCAGCGACTGCCGTCATGATGCTGGCGTTTACACTTCTGGTGTCATGACCACACGAACGCAGTCAACTAAGACGCGAGACTGCACGCTCCGAACGATCCGCAAATGACTAGATGTGTCTAGTTTTGGGTAGGTTTTTCGGAGCGGTGATAATAGGTATTTTGGGAAAATTTGAGCGGTGGCAGCAGCGATCGATCGAGCCATTGCCACCTATAAAAAGCATACTGTTTGGGC
>JBOFTL010001248.1:0-3630 GCA_051652045.1 Microcoleus sp.
ACCTTTCTCTTACCTCTTCAGACATCGGTAATGTAACTTGTACGGGTGCGACGGTTCGTGCGGCAACAGCTACATTAGAAGTAATAGGATTTCTTGCGGTAGGATTGCGCTGTACGGACACATCAGGAATCCCGACTAACAGAGATTCTTCTCCCTTAATTTCATAAACTCGCTGTTCGATCGCAACCCGATATTTTGGCACTAATTGGGGAACTAAACAATCTGCGATCGCTATTATCAATCGATTGTGAACTTCTGCCCAAAAATCAGGCTGTTCTAAATAAGGATTCATTCCCGGAAATGGATTAGGCATCGCTATAACTCCCGTTAATTTACCTAACTCTTAGAGGACTAAAGTCCTCACTACAAACCGATAATTTAGTTCGTAGTAAAGACTTCAGTCCTTTCCCATATCTGCGTTAATCCGCGTTAATCCGCCTTTATCTGCGGTTCAAAACAACCTAAAAATTGCCGTAACTGGTAATAGCCCCATGCAA
Organism: Microcoleus sp.; assembly: GCA_051652045.1. Classification (GTDB taxonomy): domain Bacteria; phylum Cyanobacteriota; class Cyanobacteriia; order Cyanobacteriales; family Microcoleaceae; genus Microcoleus. Next base: position 498 of record JBOFTL010001248.1, read on the forward strand.
CCTCTCAATAACTTCACCAACCGAAATCGCCCCCAACTCGCCAGAAGCCCGAGTCCGAATATTCAAACTATTCGCCTCAACTTCCTTCGCACCGACGACGCCCATCACCGGAATTTTATCCTTCTCCGCATTGCGAATTAACTTGCCCAAACGCTCGTTACTTTCGTCAACTTCCGCCCGAATATTCAGCAACTTCATCTTCGCCACCGCTTCCCTAGCAAACGGCAAAAACTCAGTGCTGACGGGCAACAAACGCACCTGAATCGGTGCTAACCACAGCGGAAAATCCCCCGCATACTCCTCAATCAAAATCCCGATCAAGCGTTCCAAAGAACCGAAAGGAGCGCGGTGAATCATCACCGGACGCTTGCGAGTGCCGTCTTCAGCAACATATTCTAAATCGAAACGTTCGGGTAAATTATAATCTACTTGAACGGTTCCCAATTGCCACTCGCGATCGAGCGCATCTTGGAAAATAAAATCGAGTTTCGGCCCGTAAAAAGCCGCTTCCCCAATCCCTTCAAAATAATTCATCCCCAAAGTTTCCACAGCCCGGCGGATCGCACCTTGAGCTTTATCCCAAGCTTCATCAGCACCGATATATTTCTCTAAATTCTCCGGATCGCGGAAACTCAAACGCGCCTTAAAATTCTTCAGTTGCAAACTCTTAAATACTGACAGAATCAAATCCACCACATTCAAAAATTCTGCATCCAACTGTTCCGGCGTGACAAATAAATGGGAATCATCCACCGTAAAGCCGCGAACTCTAGTTAAACCGCCCAACTCTCCCGATTGTTCGTAGCGGTAAACCGTGCCGAATTCCGCCAACCGCATCGGCAATTCCCGATAGGAACGCAATTCGCTTTTGTAAATTTGAATGTGAAAAGGACAGTTCATCGGTTTCATCACAAAACCCTGTTCTTTTGCTGCCGCTTCCTCATCCTCCGCCATCAGCGGAAACATATCTTCTTTGTATTTTTGCCAGTGGCCGGAGATTTTAAACAAATCGACTCTAGCGATATGCGGAGTTACTACTTGCAAATAGCCTCGCTTAATTTGTTCTTGCTTCAAGAAGTCTTCTAAAATACTTCTCAAAATCGTACCTTTCGGCGTCCACAAAGGCAAACCCGGCCCTACCGGATCGGCAAAAATAAATAAACCCAATTCTTTGCCGAGTTTGCGGTGATCGCGCTTCAAAGCTTCTTCTTTGCGGCGCTTGTATTCTTCCAATTGTTCGGGAGTTTCCCAAGCAGTGCCGTAAATTCGCTGCAATTGAGCTTTGGTTTCATCGCCGCGCCAATACGCACCCGCAACGCTTTCGAGTTCGATCGCCCTGGCATTCAATTCGCTAGTATTTTCCAAGTGCGGTCCCGCACACAAATCCCACCATTCGTCACCCAAATGGTAAAGCGTAATCGGTTCGATCAAACCTGCTAAAATTTCTAATTTGTAGGGTTCGTTAATGTCCTTAATTCTGCGTTCGGCTTCTTCGCGGCTGACTTCTTCGCGAATCACAGGCAATTTGCGGTTGACGATTTTAATCATTTCTTTTTTAATTGCCTTGAGATCCTTTTCGGTAAAAGGTTCCGGGCTATCAAAATCGTAATAAAAACCATTCTCAATCCAAGGTCCGATCGTCACTTGGGCCTTGGGAAATAATTTCTGCACAGCCATCGCCATTACGTGAGATGCGGTGTGGCGAATTTTTTTTAGTTGTTCTGACTCGCTCGTGCGGGGCAATTCAATTTTAGCGGGCTGTTCTGGGGGGGAATTAGATTCTGAACTAGACATCGGTTACTCAACCATTGGCATTTATTTTACTTGCACTATTTCTATATTACCTAGATCGGGAAGACAAATGTCGAGTGCGCGATCGCTCAAATCGACAGATAATGTATCGATCGGGACTTACGCATCAGCTCAAAGAAACCGGATTTTTTACCTAATCCCACACCTAAAATATCAGACCGGGCAACAGCGTTATTTTACATCGCCCCGATCGATCGCAGAGGACCGATCCACCCTCAAACCCTTCAATAGTTAATTTTTGACTCTTTCCCGACCCGTTTTTTTGCAGGATCGTTGAAAAATCCTTCAATTTATGTTACAGATTGTAAAGACCGTCTAAGATTAGAATAGATAAATAACCAAATTTCGATCCATGACCGATCCCAACTCGCCGAACCCAGAATTGCTCAAATCCCTACTGCAACCGCTATTAGAGGACTTTGTGTATTGGTTCGGCCGTTCTTGCACTCTCTTAGAAACTGAGGAAATCGCTTTTCTCAGCGCCGAAGAGCAATCCGATTTGCTAGCGCGAGTCAAACAGGCCCAACAAGAAGTTGTTGCGGCCCAAGCTTTGTTTCAAGCAACCGGAGGCTTAGTCGGAATTGAATCCGCAGCATTGATGCCGTGGCACAAGCTGCTAACTGAATGCTGGCAAGTATCGGCGAGATTTCGCAAGGAGTCGGCACAACCTGGAAAATAGCAAGGCGATTTCAAGTGTTAAATTCTTAATTGAGGAAATACCCGCAGCCGACTTGACACCACTAAAATATTTCCAGTTAATAAGTTATCAAAAAACTGGGTTGAAAACCCCGTCGTAGAACGACGGCTTTACAAGAATTTACAGGCAACTTACGATTGAGGTGTAAAACTGCAAACATGACACTCAAAGCCTTCAGCTATCGATTCTACCCGACGCCAGAACAAGAAAGTTTGTTGCGGCGCACACTTGGTTGCGTTCGTTTGGTCTACAACAAGGCCTTAGCCGCCAGAACTGAAGCTTGGTATCTCGAACAAAAACGGGTAGGGTATACTGAAACTTCAAGTATGCTAACTTCATGGAAGAAAACTCTTGAATTAGATTTCTTAAATGATGTTTCTTCAGTACCTCTGCAGCAGTGCTTGCGACATTTGCAAACAGCTTACAATAACTTTTTTGACGGTCGGGCAAAATATCCCAATTTTAAGAAAAAACGCAACGGTGGGAGCGCGCAATTTGCTAAGTCGGCATTTAAGTTTAAGGACGGACAAGTTTACTTAGCCAAATGTGTTGACCCATTACCAATTCGATGGAGTCGAACATTGCCAAATGGTGCGACGCCATCAACGATTACGGTAAAGCTGG
>JBOFTL010001249.1:0-3591 GCA_051652045.1 Microcoleus sp.
ACAGTACAGCGTGTATGAAAAAAATGCTTTATTCACTTTTGCCTAAATCTCAAGTCAAAGCCCGCATTTTAAAACAGCTAGCAGCCGCTATTTCCGCTGCCTTAACTATTAGTGCAACTAGCAGTTTAAAACCCTCGCCGGCACTGGCTGCTGGCGACATCCCCCCGTACAAAATTCGACCCAGCTAGTAGAAAAACAAAGTAAATTGCTGCTGAGCCAGCTACCTCAACATACCCTTACCGTGCCAACAGTTCAAATGGATTTGTTCGGCAGTGTTGTACCAATTGCGATCGGCGGTATCCTACTGATTGGTATTCCTTTATTTTTTGGCGGATTGGTAGTAATTGGCGATCGCGAAGTGGGAATTGTCAGTAAAAAATTCAGTCTCGGCAAAAAGTCTTTACCCGCCGGAGATTTAATTGCTTTAAACGGAGAAGCTGGCTATCAAGCCGATACTTTACCCCCCGGTTGGCACTGGGGTTATTGGCCGATACAATACAGCGTCCGCAAAGAATCTCTAACCGTAGTTCCTCAAGGCGAAATTGCTTTAATTATTGCAGCAGGTGGCGCATCAATTCCACCGCAGCGCATCCTCGGCAAAATCACAGAATGCGACAATTTTCAAGATGCTCGCAAATTCCTGAAAAGTGGTGGCGAAAAAGGCAGGCAACTGGGGATTTTAACAGGTGGCAGCTATCGAATTAATACGGCATTATTTACCGTAATTACCGCAGCTAACGCTCCCAAACACGGGATGACACCGGAACAATTAAAGCTGTGCAAAATTTCTCCCGATAAAGTCGGAATCGTGACAACTTATGACGGTATTCCGATCCAAGATGGCGAAATTGCAGGTCCAATTATTCCGAATCACGACAACTTCCAAAACGCGCAGAAATTTATCAGTGCGGGCGGGCGGCGCGGTTTGCAAGAACAAGTTTTGCTTTCCGGTTCTTGGAACTTAAATCCTTGGTTTGTCGGAGTGGAACAAGTGCCGATGACTGAAATTCCGATCGGCTATGTCGGTGCAGTTATTTCCTATGTCGGTCAAACCTCGGAAGATATTAGCGGCGCTGCTTTCACCCACGGCAATTTAGTAGAGGTGGGGAATAAAGGGGTGTGGATAACTCCACTTTATCCGGGCAAACATCCGCTGAATACGCGCATTTTGAAGGTAGAATTAGTGCCGACTACAAACATTGTTTTGAACTGGTCTAGCAAGACGGAAAGACACAGTTACGATTCGCAACTTTCATCTTTAACCGTGCGATCGCAAGACGGTTTTGCCTTCGATTTAGAAGTAGCTCAAATCATTCACGTCGGTGCTTTGGATGCTCCGAAAGTCATCTCGCGGGTGGGTTCGATGCAGAACTTAGTTGACCACGTTTTGCAGCCGACAATTGGCAATTATTTCCGCAATTCAGCGCAAGCTTATTCTGTATTAGATTTTCTCTCAGCTAGGAGCGACCGACAAGCAGAAGCAGCAGAGTATATTAAAGCAGCTTTGCGCACCTACGACGTGCAAGCAATCGATACTTTAATCGGCGATATTTTACCACCTGCAGAATTGATGCAAACTCAGACAGATCGCAAAATTGCTGAGGAACAACGCAAGACTTATGAAGTGCAGCAATTAGCCCAAACTCAGCGGCAACAATTGGTCAGAGAAACTGCTTTAGCCGAGATCCAACAAGAGATGGTAAAATCGGAACAAGGCGTGAAGATTTCCGAGTTAAAAGCGAATTCTCAAATCCAACAAGCTCAAGGCGAAGCTGAGTCGATTCGGGTGAAAGGAAACGCTCAAGCTGAAGCTTATCGCGCGGGTGTGGTAGCTTTGGGAGGTTCGGGTTATACGGCATTGCAACTAATGCAAATTATCGGCGATCGTAAAGTGCGAGTCGTGCCGGATGTTTCTGTTAGCGGAAATGGTGGCGGCGGCGGTTTGATTGACGGTTTGTTGGGGATGATGGTGTGGAATCAAACTAGCAAAAATGGCGACAATGGCGGCGAATTACCTGTCGTTAAATTACAGAAATCTGAACCCGGTATTGCAGAAACAGCGCCTAAATTGCCAGTAGCAAAAGTGCCGGAAACTCGCAATAATTCACCCGTTGCCAAGTCCTCTGAGGTCGATATTGATGCGCTGTTGGATGAATGGCCCTCGGACGATCGAGCTTTAAGTTAGGATGCACATTTGTAGTAAATTTGTAGGGTGCGCACTGCGCACCTTACCGCTACTAATTGGATGAATTACCCTCGGACGATCGAGCTTTAAGTTAGGGTGTACATTTGTAGGGCTTGCACTGCGCACCTTACCGCTACGGCTACTAATTGGATGAATTACCCTCGGACGATCGATCTTTAAGTTAGGATGCACATTTGTAGGGTGCGCAGTGCGCACCTTACGGCTACTAATTGAGAAATAAAAGGAGTCAGAAAACCGGATTTGGCATGATTCAACCGTTCTGACTTTCAATTTTTCGCCGCAACTCCCGAATCACTGTACTTGTCTGCCGATCGCGCGACATTTGCCAGCATTCTTGCACAATTTCCGCTACATTAAAATTGGGAAAATAACGGCTAATTGAACTTTCGACATATCGATCGTTTTGCAAGCCGTAAATTCTCAGCTTATTTTTCTTAAACAGCCAGACTTCCGGCACTTGATAAGGCAGGTAATCATTTACATCCGTGTAGCTAGTCACATCTATTTCGATTGCTAAATCTGGCGGTGGTTCGACGCCCCAAGCAATCCGATCTTTACCAATAATTGCCACGCAATTATCGATATAAAAACAGTAATCTGGTTCGATTCCTCTTTCCTCCGGCAAATCCATCGTAATTGGTGTAAAGGCTTCATAATCTTGCCCCAAGTAATCTAGCAGAACTTTGACAACATCAGCAATGATATTTGCTTGTTTTCCGTGTACGAATAAAGGAGACATTAACAAAATTTCTCCCGATCGATATTTGATGCGCGGAATCGATCGATCGCCCAATTGTTCTACAAGTGCTTGGTAATCCTGCCAAGTACCGGGAAATTTTATCAGCGTTCCTGGGGGTAAATGAATCGTTTCTGGCGTGACAACTACAAACATAAAATTTATACCTCCTAACTAATTTTAGGTATTTTCAACCGCAATTGCAAATACTTTGCAGTTATGTTGTTCTGAAGAATGCAACCGAAGAAGGCAAAATTGGTTGTGTTGTTCCAGTGCATCAAGAATTGAAGGTTGGTACGTTGCTGAGATGATTTCTATTGACAAATATTAACTCTCAATTATCAACTCTCAACTATCAACTCTTCCTTCTTCCTTCTGATTGCAGTACAATCGATCGGTATTGCATAGAAGGAATTTCCCCATGTCAGAACAGTTTTCCACGGAAATTAGCGATCGTATCTGCACTCACATGAATGAAGACCATGCTGATGCTGTCGCACTTTACGCTAGAGCATTTGGGGGTCAACCGGATACGGAATCAGCCCAAATGCTAGCTATTGATGCAAATGGCATGGATTTAACCGCTCAAGTCAACGGTGAAATTTTGCCTGTCAGAGTTAAGTTCGATCGACCTTTGAAAGATGCTGAA
>JBOFTL010001250.1:0-13144 GCA_051652045.1 Microcoleus sp.
ATCGAGGATGGGCTTGGAGGCGACTAACAGCGTACCTTCCGGGATGGTGAGGATTCCTGTTTTGGCAGGAAGGCTGTTATCGGCACTTGTTTGGGATGCCAGTAGCGCGCCGGTGAGGTGCTGTGTAAAGCTTTCGGGAATCGGGATTTCAGTTTGAGACTGCAAGTCAAAACCTTTGCTAAAGATGGTTTTACCGCTGGAGTCCAGCAGCACCAAGAAGTTCAGCCTCAAATAAGAAAATGTGGAATCAACGAAATTTGACTTGATAAATTCTGCACTGCGGGTTTCCACAAACGAGTAGGTGTCGTCCCATGCTGCATAGTCTCTGGCACTGGTGTCTAAAGTTGCCAAATTGTCATCTAAGGCATCTAATGCCCTAGCGACTTCTTGGCGGACTGACTGCGCTTCGAGATTGCGGAAGTCGTGCAGCAAAATAGTTGATGCAGTGGCCCAAAGAGCCAAAATCAGGCAGATCAGCGCTGCTGCAACGATTAATAATGTTTTTTTGCGGAGTTGCATGGCTTCGCCCCCCTCACTGTGTTATTTGCCAATAGCGCCTGAAGATTGCGGGCGCAACTCGATCGACCGTATGCTCTCTAAAGCTGCTTGCTCCGATCGATCGCTATCTATCGAGAACAGCCTGCCATCTTCCCCCAGTCGGTGCGGAAGTTGCCCGTAACAGTTAATGTAATATTTCCTCACTTTTTGTTCCTCAACAAAGCTGGTTTCTTATCAAAGCTGGCTAGATTTTGGGAAACCTTGCCCCCCCGACTTTAATTTTAGGGTTCGCGATCGTCCGTAACCTGCAATCCGAAACTTGCAATTCATTACATCATTATCCGCATTTTCTCAGATCCCAGGGTTAAGCTGAAAACACTTAAGGTTTTATACTGTCGTAGGTTGGCGGGGTGATGTTGGCAGGATCTGGGGGGAGTGAGCGATGAAACTATTGCTGTTGCTGGATTTTCGGGCGATCGGACTGCTGGGCTGTTTAATTGATACTCGATAAGATCTTCTCAATTTATTTATGTTTCACTAATAATTTAAGTAAGATCCGCAAACTTGACAAATTTTGATTGCGGGTTCTGGGGTGTGGGGGGTCAGGGTGCTTGGGGGTGAAAATTTGCGATCGTTGCGAGTTGGGTAAGTACGCCGGAGAGTCCGCCAGGGGTTGATGATAATTTATAAGCTCACAAATAAGTGCGGCATTCATCGGTGATGTTACAAGAATGGGATACTTAATTCCACCCCAAATACTGCCCGATCGAAGGCGGTAAGAAGCTAAATTTTCTGGAATTTGAGGAGAAATCAAAACTTCTAAAGGTGCGAGTTGTTCTAGCAATCTTGCGCGGCGGTAATGAGGCGATCGCGACAAAGCACTCTCTAACTGTTGGGCGATAATTTCTGGGGTTTCTCGCGCGCGATCGAGCAACAGAATATAGTGAGGCGGATCGGCAACCGGAACTAAGCTTTTAAAACAGGTTTCTTGCAGGTTCAAGCTCTCTAAAACATCACGCACAAAACTTTCATGCAGCTTTTCGCCAACTAAATCGCTAGTGGTTTCATGTCTTCCTAAAAATTCCAAACAAGGAGTTTGGCGATACATACCTGTGACACGGACTCGATCGCCAATTCGATAGCGATACAACCCTCCTTTTTGAGACAAAATGATGCTATAATCTTCTCCCGCACTCAGTTCGTGCAATCCGTGCAAGTTTCCTTGACTATCTTCAAACTCAAAAAAAACTTCATCCAACACCGGAACATATCCCCCAGCTTCTATTAACGGAATCGTCATCGGGGCTTCCGTTGCTAGCAAACCTTTACCCTGAACTAAGATATCGGGAAAGTGCGATCGCAACCCTCTAGCTCCATCGGCAGCATTGACAGCATCCCAACAAGAAATTAACTTTAAGTTAGGCCAAATTTCGCTCCAAGGAACCTGAGATTCCGCAAGCATTTTGGCGCGTTCTTTGGATATTTTACCACTTAATTGTTTTTGGAAACATTCCTGATGTTGCTGGATATAATTTAAATGAATTTCCAGAAAGCTCGGACTCCAAATCGAAATAACTTCGAGGTTTTCTGCTTGCAATAAAGCAAGACAAAGCTGATATTTGAAACTATCTAACTCGTGCAATCGATCTAGTTTTTCCGGCATTACCAACCAAGGACGCAACAAGCAATGCAGCCAACCATCTAAGTAATTCAAGTCATCTTGCAAAGTCAGAAAATTTTTGGATGAGGAATCTGGAGGTTCTAATTGCGGTGAAATACAAGCATAGAGTTTGCCAGTAGAGAATTCAGGGCCATTTTGAATTAAGTCATGGGCCCACACGCAAAACATTTGATTGAAAGATTTACGGAGGGATTTCGTATAAGGAATCCATTTAATTGCACCGCTACTTCCCGATGTTTTTTCATAAAACAAAATTCGTTCTGGTGTTAGAGAACTTCGGTTGCCGTGAGAAGTTCGATCGCCCAAAATCCAAGGTTCGAGGCGATCGTAACCTACCACGGGCACTCGCGGCCAATCTGCTACAGAATTAATGCCCAAGGATTTACCGTACTCGCTGTGAATCAGGCGATGGCAAATTTCTTGTCGCACGTTATTTTGTGCAATTTGAGGATGCTTCAAAGCTCGATCGAATCGCCGTGCTGTTGGTGCAATTATTTGACCAAATAGTTGAATTAAATGACGCATTAAGAAGGAAGAAGGAAGAAGGAAGAAGGAAGAAGGAAGAGGGAAGAGGGAAGAAGGAAGAAGGAAGAGGGAAGAGGGAAGAGAGACTAGAAATACGAGAGAGGGAGAATTACCAACTGTCAATTATCAACTGTCAACTGTCAACTGTCAACTGTCAATTGTCAATTGTCAATTACCAACTGTTTACCTTTTGATTTGGATAACAGTTAGTACCTGCAGGAAGATAAATACCATCTTCAATTATCGCACCAGGAGCAAGATGAGAACCTGCACCGACAAAGACATCATTACCGATTTTGACTTTTTTAACATACAACATTAAGTCTTGCTTCCGAGGTTTAATAATGTGAGAATAGATGCCAACTCGATGTCCGATGACAACTCGATCGCCAATTTCTAATAAAGGGCGATCGGCAATTTCTAAGCCAGGAGTCCAATATACATTTCGCCCGATTTTCGCACCCCACAAACGCAACCAAGCAGAAAATACCCCCGGAATCAGCCTCAATACGGCTTCTAAAGCTGGAATTGCAATATAAATAACCTGGATTTGATGGCTGCCCCACCAAGGACTGTACTCCTTTTTACCTAAATAACTAATGCCTTCTTGCAGCGGATATTTCCACTGGTGCAAGCGGTAAACTAACACTGGGATTCCATAAACAGAAAACAATACAGTCAAAACACTGAAAATGTCGGGCGATCGTGCAAAGTAGATTATCGAACTGCTGGTAAGCAGCAAGATTGTAGTCGGAAAAAACTCAATTATTTTACTCAAAAAAGTCATGGGATTTTAGATTTTAGATTTTAGATTGGAGATTAAGAGATTGGGAAATTGGAGATTGTGCGATTTGAGATTGAAGATTGGAAGATTGTGCGATTGGAGATTTGGATAGTGGGAGATTGTGCGACACCTTAAATATTGTACGCCTTTCAATAGCCTGTAGGGGCGGGTTTGCCAACGACTTTGAAGCTTACAAACAAATTAAATAAACCCGCCCCGCCCCACCCCACAAATAACCCCCAGACCCCCCTATTGACATTGGTGCAAAATGTTAGATGATACCAAATCCAAGTAAGCCATCTCCTTTATAAATCCTTCGTTTTAAGCCAAAGACTTTGCGATTGCTTCGCTTCGCTCGCAATGACAATAAAGGGGGTAGTAAACCAGAACTTGGGATGACAAGCATCTTGAAACTCATTCATAAAAAGGGAAATAATAGTTTTTGAGTGAGATTCAAGGAAGTTGCAGTTCCGATCGCGCTTGGCAATTCATTTGATTGATAATAAGTTCCGTGCAACCTATCCCAAAGTTTCAAATTAGCACCGTAATTGCAGTTAGGAAACTCGCTAGAATGATGCCATGCGTGATCCTGCGGTAAAATCAACGAAGGAGATAGATAGCGGTACAGCCAACTATTTGCAGGAATCGTTAATTGACTGTGCCGCCATAAATCCAGGGCGGAAGTCAAACTAATTCCTAAAAGATAACCTGTCGGATCGGCTAGCAGGTATAAAAACAAACTGTGAACCCACAGATAAACAATTAGAAAGCTAGCCCAAATTGTATTGCGAGATGTTCCCAACACATCCAAATGAGTGACTGTGTGGTGCACTTGATGAATTTGCCAAAAACCTGCAGAATGCAGCAGGCGGTGATTCCAGTAATAGAGATAATCAACTGCAACGAAGCTGAGTATAAATGTTAAAATTAAAGTTCCGTGCAGTTTTCCTGGTGGCAGTGGCAGGAAGTGGCGGTAAAGTTGGTAAATTACCGTCGCTTGCAGCAGTGGAATTAGGATTCCTTGAACGAACAATCCAGCACTATCTAACAACCAATCTTCAAGAGATTTTGCTTGCAGTTGAGTTCGACTCGATCGCTCGCCTAAAGTCCATCCCAGCAAGCCGACAAAAGTCAAAAAAACTAAAATTTGTGCAAAAATTAGCATGGCAAAATCTCACACGTAAAATGTAACTTTAACCGATTTATTTGGCAGCGATCGCGGGTCTTTTTCCGAGGCGATCGCATCTCGAATTGACTCGACAAATACGTGAATCGTATCTGCAGGCGTATGATGGAATTGGGTTCCGTATTTCGCGATCGCTTCTCCCTGAATTCCTAATATTTTGACATCCTGTTGAATAATCTGTTGTGCCGTCCACCGCACAAACGGACGCGCTATTTTATTCCAAAAACCGTAGTTATAAGTAACATCAGTGTAAACTAATGTTGAATTTTCAGTTTCGGGAATTGATTGACTGGTAATGAACAAATGGCGGTTGTTTGCCATCTGGTATTCTACGCAAGTAATATTCGGCATATAAAAGCGATCGCTGTGTTTAATTCGATTACCTTGTTGGTTCAGAAAGCGACTGTACCATCCTAAATTATTAGTTTCGTTACTGTATTCCACCAAAACCGCACCATTTTTTCGTTCGACAATCATTTCTATTTGTTGCTGGCGAGAGTTGCGGAAAATGCCGGGATGCACGAAGGCAGTATGGGGAATATCAATAAAGTTTTCTACACAATTAGTGACGTTATTGTGAAAACGATTAATAACTCGAACTGTTTCCCATCCCGGCTGTTGGTAATGAGGCATGGAGAAAGGCTCGAAATTTTCGTGAGGATTGTCTGTTAATCTGACATAAACATAACCATCTTGTTCTTTTGTTGGATAACTTTTCACTTGTCGCTGCGGGGATAGTTTGCATGAATTTCCTTCTGCAGGAATGGCAATCACATTACCGTTGCGATCGTACATCCAGCCGTGATAAGGACATTGCAATATGCCTTGACAAACTTTTCCTGCGGATAAGCGACTGCTGCGATGCAAACAGACATCGCGTAACGCCACGGCTTCTCCGTTTTCTCCCCGAAAAATTGCCAGCCACTCTCCTAAGAGCGATCGGGCCAATACTGTGTTATGTTTTAATTGGTTGCTGAGTGCAACAATGTACCAGAAATCTGCAAATTGCATACAGTATAATTGAGGGGTAGATATGTTAAATATGGCTTACGCACAGACACTCAGAAACCGGGTTTCTTTGGATATTTTTCGTTGAGAATCTGAGATTTTTCAAAGAAACCCGGTTTCTTTGCATAAATCCTATTAAAAACGCTTGGGGCTACCGTGGGATCGGGTAAAATTGAACTGTTTCAGCAAGGTATCGCATTTGCGATCGCAGTTAAATATCTCAAAAAGCAAATATTATGAAATGGCGCGTTATTCTTGAAACCGATCCGGAAACGGGCGATTGGGCAGTTTGGTGTCCGGAGTTACCGGGTTGTATTTCAGCAGGAGAAACAGAAGAAGAAGCTTTAGAAAATATTCGTGAAGCGATCGCACTCTATCTTGAACCTTACCCGATCGTATCAAAAGCAGGAACAATTTTGTGCGAGGTTTCAGAGCGTATCGGGTAGCATCAGTTGCAGGCAAATACTTGCAGGGCTGAACGGGAGATATTCAACCCAGAAATCGTATAATCCATAAAATTGAGTTCCGACTTTTTATCATCATTTACAACTTGCGAATTTCTAAATTATCTGTGATGTCTATTTGACACGCTAACCTTGCATTTTTAACGTTAGGGGCTAGTGCATCTAACATTTCTCGTTCATCGACTTTCGCAGCAGGAATATCGCCGATCACTTCGACTAAGCAAGTCCCGCAAATTCCAGTCCGACAGCCAAACAAAACAGGTGAATTCTGAATAGTGAGATGTTCGGATAAATTTTCATGGGATTGCAGAGTAATGGGCGGATAATCTGTTCCGGGAAAGGAGATTTTATGCAAATCAGACACGATCGACATCCTCTTTTTCAAAGCGGTGAAATGCACTCTGTTGAGTTGCTAAATATTGCGGCAGTGAATTAGATGCCATCAGTGACATTTCTCGATTGCGGTGCCACAGGTAATCGAGTTTTTCCACATACACTTTATAAGACTCCATTGCTTCTTGATGGGTTAAATAACTGCGGTGCAATCCCTCTGATTCTTCGGTAAAACAGCGCCGCATCATGTCTTTAGCTTCTCGATCTGTGAGGGCAAAAATGGGCGATCGCAATACGCGATAAATTTTGCCGTACAGGGCCGGATCGTACCAAAAAATCCCGTTAATTGCAGCGGAAAAGTGAAAATGATCGCGCTGACATCCCCAGATTCCTAAATTGGCAACTAAGCTTTCAAAAGCTGTGGGCGGTGCGAGGCAATGAATCACATCCTGAGATACAATTGTGGAACTATTAAAGTGAAAGCTCTCATCTAAAAAGTGATAGTAAGAAATTTGAGCGGGAATTGGTGCCGAGTCTCGATCGGGATGTTTTTGATAATAGTTGCTGAGTTTGTGCTGGACTAATTTACCATTTAATGTCCGCACTCCTCGGACAGTAAAATACTGACAAGCTAAAAAAGTGTTGTTCGCCGAGATCGATCCAAAATATTGCAGTTGAATTTTTTTCCACCATGTTTTCAGCGCGTTAGTATCGGCATAAACCATTGTTTCAGTAAACGGATTGCGCATGGGATAAGTGAAAATCGGTTCGCCAAACAAAGCTTGTTCGACTTGTTTGCCGATGGTACGAAATGCGTGAATGTGAGTGCGTTCTTGAGCGGATTCTAAATCTAATGTATCGCAAATTAAGCGGAAATCTTCACGGGCGTAAAGTCCCGCAGCACTGGTTTGATTGAAATAAATCGTGGCAATTTCTGCTGAAACAATTTGCGAATAATAGGCTACCCAATAAAGCTGATTCAAAATTACGCGCTGCTGCTGGCTGGATTGTTCCCATAAAGGCGTACCGTAGAGTAAAGAATATTCTTCGGGATTCCAATACTCGTGTTTGCAATCTTCATAGCAAAACTTTGTTACTGCTTGTTCGATCGCATCAGTACGATCGTGCTGTTTGTTGCGCTGATAATTAAGTTCCAGCTTGCGATAAGTTGTGGGAATTTCTGAGAGTTGATTTGTCATATTAAAAATTCCATTTAAACTTAAATTCAGTTGACACATTGATGGGGAGGTAAAGGTACAAAAGCACCTCGATCGTCCAAAGCTTGCACGATCGCACTTGCTGATTTTCTCTCCATTAGCGATCGCAATAATTGCAATCTAGTTCCGCTGTGATTTTCTACATCCAATTCGGTCAGGATTTGGATTTTTTGCGATCGCGAAAGATGTCCTTTTACCCGTTCGATCGCGCTTAGCAGGTTTTGCGGGCCAACTTGTACCATCATCAAAAACCTGACCAATATTTCGGCAATTAATGTTTGACTGGATTTAGTAATAGAAGTTCGATCGAATAACAAACTTCCGGTAGCATGATGCCGGGATTCGGCGTCTAAAAAACTCGAAAAAAGCTCTGCCAGAGTTCGATCGCGACATTCTTTTGCAAGTCGGCGGTAATGGCTTAAACCCCATCCTTCTAATACAACTTGCAGCACAAATAACAATACATTTTTATCGGTTTCTGCAACAACTTCTGCTAACAATTGCAGAAACGGATCGCGATTGTCTGTTAATTCAAATTCTGGTAAAAAATAACTAATTTGACTGAGATGAGTTGCTTCATCCGCCGCAAACAATCCATAAAGCATTCGCTCTTCAATGGTTTCTGCTAGCAGCACCATTTTTGCCATGTAACCCACCCCTGCATTTTCAATACAATAGGCTTCTTCTAACAAGTTGCGATTGGCTAGTTCAAGTACGGCTAACTGTTCGGAATCCGTCGCTTTTTGAAAAATTTTAACTCGATTTAAGTCAAAAAAGTCAGCATCCCAATAATCATAACTTAAGTTAGATTTAGGGCCGTGCGATCGCGGCAATGCAGCCATCAAAATTCGTTGGATGCGATCGTTGGTATTTCCACGAAGTAAATTTAAACCTGCAATTCGATCTGCTGAATAAATGTCATTCATCGACTCTCAACTCTCAACTCTCAATCGATCGCGAGCGGGGACGCTCGCACTACAACTCTCAACTCTCAACTATCAACTATTTTAATTGCTTCCCAAGTTTTCCAAGCTAGCACTTTTTGTTGGTTAACGTGGGCGATAAATTCTAGAATCGATCGATCGGCTGGCGTAGGAGTTTTGAGGTCAAAGTTAATTGTCTGAAAAACTCGCGTGTCCCCCTTAGCAAAATAATTACCAACCTGTTGCGTCAACCACAGTAATATTCGATTAACTGCCCATCCCAAACATCCAGCACGCTTGGGTGTAATTAAAATAGTTTGTCCCTCGGTTTTACCATCTTCGATCGCTCGTAATGCAAATATAATATAGAAGTGCAAACGATCGGGACCTAATGTTACAGTTCCCGTACTGCCATACCAATAACACATACTATAGGTAATTTCATTTTGGTAAAAAGGACGGATCGAACGAATTGCCAAAGAGCGATCGCCTCCCCTAGTAATATTGCTAAAAGTAATTGCGTGAGAATTCAATTCTTTTGAATCAAATACTATTTGCAAAGGCAGATTGTGAACTGTATTGAAATGGTGGGCGTCGATAGCATTAATTAACAGGACATTTGGATGGCAGTTTTTGACAAATCGAGTTCCTAAAATACAATCGCATTCTACCTCTTCGAGTTCCGGCACGAAGGGCAGCGAAGTTGGCTTTTCTTCTCCCGCCCACACCCAAATCATACCATATTTTTCCTGAGTTTGCCAGGTTTTAATACAGACAGGTAGCGGTTTTTCTAGTGCCGGAATCTCCACACAAGTTCCGCTAGCATCATATTTCCAATTATGGAAAAAACAGCGAATTGCATCCCCATCTACCTTACCTTCTGCCAGATGCGCGCCCATGTGAGGGCAATAGGCATCCACCGCCACTACTTGCCCGCTAAAACCTCGATAAATTGCCAGATTTCTACCCAACAAGGTTACAGCTTTGACGCCGCCGATTTTTAATTCTTTTGATGGCAATGCCCAGTACCATCCTGCTACAAATTTGGTCGGATTGTTAAATGTCGAGTGCGACTTATTTGCAAACATAAAAACCAAACGATTTTAGATTTTAGATTTTGAGATTGGGAGATTGAACGATTTGAGATTTTGGATTTGATATTTTGAGATTTTGAGATTGGGAGATTGTGCGATTGGAGATTTGAGGCTTGGAGATTGTGCAATTTGATATTTAATATTTGATATTTTGAGATTGGGGATTGTGCGATTAGGAAAATATCAATTGTCAATTGTTTTGCAGAAATTTGAGTGATGAATTTGCTTGCCACATCCGTTTTCCAGCACGAGTTAAATTATCATATCGTATTTCGGTGAAACAAACCAATTCATCTCCCAGGCGATAACCGGGGTTTTTTTTCTCAAAAAACTGAATGTGAGGATTTGTCTGTCGCCCTGTCGGGATTTCAATTAACTTATCCCCAAGAATTTGCGGGTGTGGAAAACGGACGATTCCCAGAGTTTCTTGGTAAAAATTTCCGTAATATTCCCGCACTAAATTTGCCATCAAATTCGCCGTGCGATCGGGTGTTGCTGCATCGTAACGGGGATAGAATTCTTGCCAAAAAGTTGGCAGAAAGCGGTAGGTGCGAAAACCAGAACAAATCAGCAACCAATAGAGTTTGTTATCGGGATATTTTTGGTGCAGAAAGTCGATCGCTGCTATCCAATTTCGAGGTAAAGCTGTGCTCGACCACGCACTAGGATCGACGATCGTATCTCCTGAATAAACTATACTAATTTTCTCTCCGGCAAATCTCGTCTGACAAAACATTAAGGTAGTAAAACCTTTTAAAGTATGGGAGGTTTCATCTTTTAACAATAACACCCAATTTTTGCGTTCTAGATCGCTCTGAAATACCTCCCAGGTAATGCCTTGAAAATGATTTTCTAGCAGGGCATACATGGCAGCGCGATCGCTCGCTTCTAACTCTCGAACGGGAAGCAACCAACTATTCATTTTTATAAAAGTATCGAGATCCTAGATATATATAAATCTAGCGATCGAATCTGCTGCATATTTTCAGCTATGTGACAGTTCTCAAGTTGGTTGCATCTAAAATCCTGCAAAAAGATCGATAACCTGTAGATAAGTAAGTACACATAACTAGATGAATTTTATCAACTGTCAACTACGATCGACTATCAATCGATCGCGAGCGGGGACGCTCGCACTACAACTATCAACTATCAACTGTTATATTGCGCGACCATCGAGACGGTTCGAGTTGGTTTACATACTGCATATACTGAGTCAATGGCGCATCAATACTGAGCATTACCTGCGGATTGAAGCGAATATTGTCATAAATTTTGCCATCTTCATCTCTGAGCATATAGTAAGCCGATCGAGTACAAAATAGTAAAAACTGACTGACCAAATATCCGATAATACCGGGACGTTTTTCGGTAACGTAAATCGGTTGAATTCGCGTTTTTCCAGGCTCGATCGGAGTGTAAGCATACAGCATATGAAGGGTCGGAAATAATCGCACCTGTTTCATCATGGTTAACAAACCAATACAGCCATTTGCATACCGCATCGAATACTCGTAGCGATCGCCTAAAAATCGTTTAGCTAACCCTTCGCGAAAGGTTGTTTGTGGAAAATTGCCGCGCATCGTAAAGTCAATCTGCGTACCTAATTCATTGCGGTGCAAGGACAGATCCATTTTGATATCTAGATGGTGAATAGTTTTCAAATGTTGAGCGTCAATTCCATTCATCATGCAGATATGGTGGTGGCAACTTCTTTCAAAAGCAACGTCCGATCGCGCTACAATTTCTTTGCCTTTTAGTTCGTCAAATTCCGCTAAATTTTCCGGTGCTTTCGCATCGGGATAAACCCAAATAAAGCCGTATTTTTCCTCAGTTGCATAAGCGGATAATTTAGCTCGATCGGGAATTTCTGATTGACAGGGAATGTGCTGACAAACTCCCGTTTCATCAAACGCCCAATGATGAAAAGCACAGCGAATCCAATTGCGATCGACTTGCCCGATTCCTAAATCTGTTCCTAGGTGGGGACAATAGGCATCTAAAGCCCGAACTTTGCCATCTTCGCCGCGAAAAACGACTATTTTTTGACCGCAAATCTCTACTGATTTTGCTGTTCCTTGAGATACATCGTGACTGGGACAGGCAATATACCAACCTTTAGCAATTACATTCCAGTTGTTAAAAATCTGCATAAATTAACCTCGATTTACAATGGTTAAATAATACCAAATCCGGGCATGATATCCTGCAATATTATCATTGCGCAACGAGAGAGCAATCGCAAAGTAGGATATCTTCTTTATTGTCATTGCGCAACGAGAGAGCAATCGCAAAGTAGGATACCTTTTTTATTGTCATTGCGAGCATCAGCGAAGCAATCGCAAAGACTCTGCCAATGATGGAGGATTGATAAAGGGGATAGCTAATTGGTATCAACTATCAACTATCAACTCTCGGGGCGGGCACGGGGGCACCGCCCCTACTCCCTCTCAACTATCAACTGTCAACTATCAACTTTCAAAATATATTCTCGTAAAATTGCTTGACGTTGGCGGATATCCTCTCCATATTGACCTGATAGCACCCTGAATAACATTTTACCCAAACAGAAAGAAGCCCGCCAAGAGAAGACAGCATCTTGTAAATCTATATGACTGCGTTCAAATAAAAAATGTCCGGATAATCCGATTAATTGCGTGACTGGCAAACCTAAAAGTAACCAATAATTTTGCGATATTACCGCGACAAAAATCAAGCTGTAAAAGAAGATAATGCCTGCAATATGCAAGAGTATATTGATAGGGTGCTGGTGTTTGAGAACAAAAATATCCCAATAGTCTGTAAAGGGATGGTTGAGAATGCGATCGCTAATTTTTTCGCTCATTTTTTTGTTAAAATTAGGGTTAATACCAAATCCGGGTATAATGCCCCCTTTATTGTCATTGCGAGCATAAACGAAGCAATCGCAAAGACTCTGCTAGTGACAGACGATTGATAAAGAGGATGGCTGACTCGGATTTGGTATGATATCGTGTTCGAGTTTGATACCTTATTTATTGTCATTGCGCAATTTGATTCATAACTATTTTAGCTAACACGATGAGATAAAACAGTTCCCAGACTTTCTCGCCCTAACAAATCGCTAATTTGACCCCGACAAACTACTTGAATTCCATTAATATAAACCGCCTCTACAATGTCATCAGATCCGCGTTTAACCATGCGGGGTTCGCCATCAAGAATCGGATCTGATATTTCCACTTGAGGACTAATCGATCGATCGAGATATTGAGGATTTAGTAACACTAAATCAGCTTGTGCGCCAACTTTCAAAACCCCTGTATCAAGTTTAAACCAATTAGCAGGTTCTCCAGTAACGCGGGCGATCGCAATTTCCGGCCTCATGAACTTTGTTGTCACCGCTTGCTTGAGTAAAGATAAGGCTCCATCATAGTAACCGAGATTGCGAA
>JBOFTL010001251.1:0-4177 GCA_051652045.1 Microcoleus sp.
CATCTCTTCAAATGTTGTAGGTGCTGCAATTCCTGCTTGTTCTAAAATATCTTTACGGTAGTAGAGCATTCCGGCGTCAGAAGCGTGAGGAATGCGGTAGAGTCTGCCCCGATACCGCCCGCCTTCAATATTCCCTGGAATAAATTTTGACAGTTGTTTGGGGGCAATTCTGTCTGTTAAATCGATTACCCATCCAGCCGCTGCAAATTTGGGAACCCAAACGATATCCATGTTGATGATATCGTAAGGCGAGTCGCCCAAAAGAAAGGCTGAGGTATACAGATTTTCGATTAGGTTGGTATCAAATGGCCCTTCTACCAGGTTGATGCGAATGTCTGGATTTTTCTGCTCGAATTCTCTGACGAAGGGTTTCCAGTTAGCAATGTCTTGGCCTTGCATTAACATTGTCAGTACGACGGGCTGCTGAGTCAATGCGGGCAGAATAAATAGGAACAAGACAGCGGCTAAAGTAAGGGCGAATAATGCTAAAAGTGGAGGTCGCTTTTTTGGGCGAAATGCAGGCGGGGAGTTCATTGTTGGCATCGATTTTTACGGAAAGCTTTGCATATATTCCGAATTCTGGCTTCTGTTTCCTGTTTTATACCTTCAATAACAGGTTTATGCAATAAAAATTTAAGTTGGCTTAAACTTACTTAATATATTTGTTATCAAGTACGATCGCTCTTGGGGGCGATCGACCCGACATGATATCATCATATTTGAGAGGACTTTCGCTATGAGACAGGGGTTAAAAAAACCTGGCGGATTTGCCGACTCACCTACAAATTTTCGCATTCAATAGTTTTGCCATCACCCCAAAATCCGACGGGGAATCAATTCCCCGTCTCATAGCAAAAGTCGGTTAAAAACCGACTGCAAAACCTTATTTAAATTATCTGCAATCTTAGTCATATTGCAGAGGAGTTTCGCTTTTTTGACAGGGATTTTCCACCCCTAGCCGAGGTTTGGAAGATCGAGTTAAAAAGTTTTTGCATTCACCTCAGAATTATTTTTAGCCCGATCGAGCGCTTCTCGATATTCCCCCCGAATCTTCGGTTTTAAATACAAGTTTTCAATCAAAGCAGCTACTCCCGCAAACCAAGGAGGCACAATTACCGCCCCGATAATTCCCAATACTTGAACGCCTCCCAAAACTGACAGCAATTGATATAATGGATGAACTCCTACCGAAGAACCAACTAACAAAGGATCTAGCACGTAAGTTTCCAAGTTTTGGATGATTACAAATAACAGCAATACCCATAAAAGCACCCAACCGCCTTTAGCTAATGCTACGATTAATGCGGGTACTGCACCCAATACCGGACCGATGAAAGGAATCAGGTTAGTAACGCCCGCTATCGCCCCTAAACCTAAAGCAAATTCCGGCATTCCCAAAATGCTCAAACCTGTAGTAATAAATATGCCTAAAATTGCGGAAACTAAAACTCGCCCGCGAATGTAACTTCCCATTCTCTCGCCGACAGGAGTCACTTGAGCGGCCAATCTTTCGTCCCAAGGTTTCGGGAAAAACTGCACCAAACTTTTAATTAAAGTTTCGCTGTCGGCTACCATGTAACCTGAAATAAACAAAGACAAAACCAAACTGAAAAATCCGCCTAAAATACCTCTAGTTAAACTGTAAGATCGTACGACTAATTGTTGGCTCGATCGAATCAGCCAATTCGTCAAAGATTGAGTATCTACCAACTGACTGACAAAAGTTGGCGCATTATCGCTCAAGCGACTCAATAAATTAGTTGCTATAGTTTCCAAAGTTTCGGCGTAAACTGGTAACTGCCGGATCAATAACTCGATTTGCGAGATAACAGTCGGCCCGATTAATACTACCGTCCCAGTGAATCCGCCGATTAAAGCTAAATAAACCAAAATTACGGCCAGCCAGCGGGGAACCCGCATCATAGCGGCCCAATTCACGATCGGGACGATCGAAGCAGCGAGCACGACTGATATCATCAGAATTACGAGCAAGCTTCGCAACTGCCACAGCAGCACTAGCAGCAAGGCTGATGCTACAATTAGCAGCAAGTTGGGTAAAGAAATGGTAATCCGCTGTTCTGACATGATTGAGTAATAATATTGTTGTCGATCGTGTCACTGTACATCTTAATAATAAACGATAGAATTTAAAATTAAAATCTTAATATGCAGTCATCACCTTCAACTCAAAACTTGTCCGCTATTTCATCTATACAATCGCCAACGCTGTTTTATGAATGGAAAAATTACCGCTGCGCTTATGAATTTTACAACCCAACTGCTGCAACCGAAAATAGCATCCCGTTACTATTAATTCACCCGATCGGGGTTGGTTTGTCAAGAATCTTTTGGCATAGATTCAGCGCGAGTTGGTATGCAGCAGGTAACACCAATCCGATTTACAATCCCGACCTTTTGGGTTGCGGCGAATCCGCAATGCCGCGAGTTGCTTGTTACCCCGAAGATTGGGCCGAACAATTGCAATATTTTCTAGAAACAGTAGTGAAAAAACCAGCAATTGTCCTGGTACAAGGCGCTTTATTAGCGGTAGCATTAGCATTAGCAAAATTGCAGCAAGAAGGTCGATCGAACTTAATTCACGCACTGGTGATGGCCGGGCCGCCAGCTTGGGCGATAACCAGCAAACATTCTACCGCACGACAGCAAAGAATTATCTGGAACCTGTTAGATTCTCCCTTGGGAAACGCTTTTTACCGCTACGCCCGACGCGCCGAATTTCTGAGTTCTTTCTCTGCAAAACAACTGTTTGGCAATGCGGCAAAAATTGACAGCGAATGGTTGGATGCTTTGCAAGCAGGGGCGGCAAATTTAGACAGCCGCCATGCAGTTTTCTCATTTTTAGCGGGATTTTGGCGGCAAGATTATACTAACACGATTCACAAGTTCGATCGGCCCGCCCTGGTAGTAATGGGAGAACAAGCATCAAGCATCAGCAAAGAAGGCAAAACAGAACCACCCCAAGAAAGAGTAGCGCAATATCTAGCAAACTTTCCCAATGCCGAAGGTTTATTAATACCTGGGCGCAACGTTTTACCCTACGAATCAACCGCAGAATTTGTAACAACCGTCGCCGAATTCGCCAACAAACTAAATAAGTAAACAAAAATAAGTTCGTAGTTGCGCTTTAGCGCCGCAAGGTTCGTAGTTGCGCTTTAGCGCCACAAGGTTCGTAGTTGCGCTATCATTAAGACTAACGTAAGAGTCACAATTTTTTGCTTATTTGAGATTGGTATTCGTGTTTTACCCGGTCACCGGCGCTAAAGCGCAACTACATACCGGCGCTAAAGCGCAACTACATACCGGCGCTAAAGCGCAACTACATACTGGCGCTAAAGCGCAACTACATACTGGCGCTAAAGCGCAACTACATACTGGCGCTAAAGCGCAACTACATACTATTTGAATTTGGATTCAACTGCGATGCCAGATTGTGGTACCATCCTTTTGGTCGATTAAAGTAATTCCTTTATCCTTAAGTTCATTGCGAATTCGATCGCCCTCAGCAAAATTCTTCGCTTTCCGGGCATCTTTCCGCTGCTGAATCAAGTCCTCAATCTCCGCATCATTCAAACCGCCCACCGAGATTTCCGTCTCTGTTTCCGGCGCAACTTCCAAACCCAAAACCCCCGCCAAATTCACCAAAGTTACCCATTTTTGCTGCAACAATTCCGGCGAACTTTCAGTTTTCCCTTGATGCACCAAAACATTACCTTCCTTGCCCAATTCCTTAGCCAATTCAAACAGTACAGCTAAAGCAGCCGGAGTATTAAAATCTCGATCCATAGCAGCTTGAAATTGCTGGACTATCGTGCTATCTTGTCCGGAATTTTTATCTATTTTCTCAACATCCCAATCCAATTTAGAACCGTGTTGACTGCCAAATAGCAAGCCTTCCTTAAGAGTATGCCAACCATTTTTAGCAGATGCGATCGCCTCTTCGGTAAAATCAATTTGACTGCGATACTGCGCCGTCAATACAAACAGCCTCACCGCCATCGGTTCCACAGCTTTTGTCTGACTTTTACTTCCCCCCTTACTAAGGGGGGGTTGGGAGGGGTCAGATTCCAAATCTCCCGACCAATTCCCCTCCAACAAATCGCGAATTGTAATAAAATTGTGCAAAGATTTCGACATCTTTCTACCATTGAAAGTCACA
>JBOFTL010001252.1:0-2637 GCA_051652045.1 Microcoleus sp.
CGTCGGTACGCAAGTAAAAAGTCAAAAGAGTTCTATTAAGTACGATCGCGATTCTTTTTTGATTTTTTACTTGTTCGATCGAGCGCTACCACCAATTGATAATTGTTCAATCTAAAATCTAAAATCTAAAATCATTATGTCTTGGGGTAAACTACTACAGCCTGACTTAATATTAGGCAATTCTGTAACAAATTTAACGCCAGATATTTTAGAAAAACACGAGATTCAAGGATTAGTATTAGATGTAGATGAAACTTTAGTTCCCATGACAGCAACTGACGCTTCTCCGGAACTCGGACAATGGGTAACAGAAATTCAACCAGTAGTATCTCTGTGGTTGGTAAGCAATAATTTAAGTCAAGCTCGGATCGGCAGGATTGCTGAGTCTTTGAATTTACCTTACATTACCGGTGCCGCTAAACCTTCGCGCCGCAAATTGCGCAAAGCTGTGACGGCGATGAATTTACCAGTGGAAAAAGTGGCGATGGTGGGCGATCGGTTATTTACTGATGTTTTGGCTGGCAATCGTTTGGGTATGTTTACTATTTTAGTAGAACCGATGGTTGATGCTGGGGAAGCAGTGAGAAAATCTCCTCTTCGCTCTTTTGAAGTTTGGGTATCTCAAGCTTTAGGGGCAACTCTGAAAATTAAAGATTAGTTGAGAGTTGAAAGTTGAGAGTTGACAATTTTTTAATTGACAGTTGACAGTCGCTCGAATGTTGTCAATTATCAATTGTCAATTGTCCATTACCAATAACAGTCGCTCGAATGTTGTCATACCAGTTCTCTAAAAGTCTGCTACAATCCTTGACCCCCCCTCACCCCCCCTTATAACGGGGGGGGACAAGAACACTGTTGCATTCTTTTTTAAAATTGGTATCAATTATCAATTGTCAATTGTCAATTACCAATTACCAATTACCCATTACCAATTACCAATTACCCATTACCCATTACCCATTACTAATGACTAAAACTATTGTTGTTAAAATAGGAACTTCAACACTAACTCGATCGAACTCAGGAAACTTAGCTATTTCAACCATTGCTGCATTAGTCGAAATTCTAGCTAATTTGCGCCAGCAAGGAAACCGAGTAGTGTTAGTTTCTTCCGGGGCGGTAGGAGTGGGCTGCGCGCGTTTGGGTTTGACCGATCGCCCGCGAAATATTGCTTTAAAACAAGCTGTAGCTGCTGTGGGGCAAGGGCGGCTGATGCGGGTGTACGATGACTTCTTTACCACTTTACAGCAGCCGATCGCCCAAGTATTGCTAACGCGGGGCGACTTAGTGCACCGCAGCGGTTACGTTAATGCTTGCAATACTTTTCAACAACTGTTGCGATTGGGCGTAATTCCTATAGTTAATGAAAACGATACTGTAGCAGTAGACGAACTCAAATTTGGCGATAACGATACACTGTCAGCCTTAGTAGCAAGTTTAGTAGAAGCCGATTGGTTATTCGTATTAACAGATATCGATCGATTGTATTCCGCCGATCCGCGCAGCAATCCCGATGCTCAACCAATTGTGTTAGTACAAAATATAGCACAGCTAACAGAATTTCAAGTAAAAATAGGAGATTCTAGCAGCGGTTGGGGAACCGGAGGAATGGTAACTAAAATAGAGGCGGCGAGAATCGCAACAGCATCGGGAGTGCGTACTGTAATTACCGACGGTCGTGTTCCCGGCAATATTGAGAAAATACTTCAAGGAGAGTCGATCGGCACTCAATTTGAACCTCAACCGCGCCCTGTCAACGCCCGCAAACACTGGATAGCTAACGTTCTAATTCCAGCAGGAAAACTTTACTTAGATGCGGGTGCTGTTACGGCGATCGTTCGAGGTGGCAAATCACTTTTAGCAGCCGGAATTGCGCGAGTGGAAGGAGAATTTCAGCCGGAAGATTCCGTGCGCCTGTGCGATGTAGAAGGCAAAGAAATTGCTAGAGGATTGGTAAATTACAGCAGTTTAGAATTGAAACAAATTCAAGGCTGTCATTCCGATCGCATTGCTGAAATTTTAGGCTATGCTGGCGTAGAGACAGCAGTACACAGAGATAATTTAGTAATTATTTAAATAGTTCGTAGTAAGGTTCGTAGTAAGGACTTCAGTCCTTAAGGTTCGTAGTAAGGACTTCAGTCCTTAAGGTAGTTTTGTCCAGATATTTACGATCGTTTGCTATCCTATATTAGACATCTCCCATAATTAGGTTTTTGTCTAGATAGGGTAAGGCTTCCATCATCTTTTTAGGAGATGTCTATTGAGTATTTTCACTGATTTTTACTGAATATTTGTACTTGCAAATATTAGTATTTATACGTAAATTATGGATGCGATGATGTTTCCTTCTCTTGAACTGATACAGTATAAACTTTAATGCACACTGAACAATTAATACGCTACATCCGCTACCACATCCGCTACCCTTGCCCATCCTTTTGTGCAACAAAAATATACAAGCCCAAAACCCGGATTTAGCAAGCGTGCGAACAAGATCGAAGATCGATCGAGCCGAGATCTCAAACTAATTGCTATTCTGGATGCAGTCGAAAACTGTAACAGCCGAGCGTTGGGAGTAAAATAACGTGAATAACAAGCTGGCAAAAATTATCGGATTATTTTCTGCCGCAGTAATTG
>JBOFTL010001253.1:0-5644 GCA_051652045.1 Microcoleus sp.
GCATTAAATTCTGCAATCCCAATATCGTCAAAATCGAATCGATCGCGCCGCGTACCAAAAGCATACCATCCGAGTTCAACTTCCCACACCCAATGCAAATTAGTGCCGTCGTATTTCTCAAAAGCCACACACTTCTGGAGAGGGCAATTTTTACTATCTGGAATTTTAGGATAAGCAAGCTGAATTCGTGCCATAACAAGATTAAGTTTGTATGGTGCGCACTGCACTAGGTTCAACACAAACCATTGAAAAGCCCCTGCGAGCAAATTCTACAGTAGCAATTCCCGGCCCGCATCCTATTTCCAAAACCTTACCATTCGGGGGAATCTCGGCTAAATCGATCGCCCGCTGCATCAAATCCACCGGATACCGAGGCCTGACTCGATCGTAAGCCACCGCCACCGCCGAATACCAACCCCTTCTCTCCTCAAAATCTTTATCTGCGTTCATCCGCGTTCATCTGCCCCATCTGCGGTTAAAATAATATCTTAAGCCTGAAACCACCGATCGATAATGTCCGTCCCCCACACAACCCCAACAGTTACAGCATTTCCCCTAACAGCAGTTGTCGGCCAAGAAGCCATCAAACTCGCCTTGCTTTTAGCAGCAGTAGATCCCGGATTGGGAGGAGTTGCGATCGCGGGTCGCCGCGGTACGGCAAAATCAGTAATGGCCCGCGCCTTGCATTCTTTACTGCCACCAATAGAAATAGTTAAAAGTTCATTTTACAACGCCGATCCTGCAGAAATGCTGCTGGAAGAAACAACCTATCCAGCATCAGAAAATGGCGATCGAACTCCTGCAAACGCCAATTTTGAAAATACAGAAATAATTCCCACACCCTTCGTGCAAATCCCGCTGGGAGTTACAGAAGACAGGCTTTTAGGTTCAGTTGATGTCGAACAATCAGTAAAATTTGGAGAAACAGTTTTTCAACCCGGACTCTTAGCCCAAGCCAATCGAGGCGTACTTTATGTAGATGAAATCAACCTCCTGGACGACAACATTGGCAATCAACTACTGACAGTTTTAACCGAAGGAATCAATCAAATAGAACGCGAAGGAATCAGCTTTCAACATCCTTGCAAACCGCTATTCATTGCCACTTACAACCCCGAAGAAGGGCCGCTGAGAGAACATTTACTAGATAGAATCGCGATCGCCCTTTCTGCAGATGCCGTACTCGAACTAGACGAAAGAGTTCAAGCCGTAGACCAAGCCCTCGCCTACTCGCATTCTCCCCAACAATTCCTCAGCAAATATGCCGAAGACACCGACAATCTCAAAACTCAAATCATCTTAGCCAGAGAATGGCTCAAAGATGTCACTATTAAACACGAACAAATCATTTATTTAGTAGAAGAAGCCATTCGCGGTGGCGTACAGGGACACCGCGCCGAATTATTTGCCGTCCGTACCGCCAAAGCCTGCGCCGCCCTCGACGGACGCACCGAAGTTAACGCCGAAGATTTGCGCCGCGCGGTAGAATTAGTTATCGTCCCCCGCGCTACCATCGTTCAAACTCCCCCGGAAGAAACTCCGCCTCCCCCGCCTCCCCCGCCGCCTCCCCAAGACAATTCGGAACAAGAACAAGACGAAGAGGAAGAAGACGAAGACAAACCAGATCCCCCAGAACAAGAAGAAACTAACATTCCCGAAGAATTTTTGTTCGATCCTGAAGGAGTAATTCTCGACCCCAGCGTGCTGTTTTTCGCCCAAGCAGCCAACCGCCAAGGCAAATCGGGAAGTCGCAGCGTGATTTTTTCTGAAGATAGAGGCCGTTACGTCAAACCCGTATTGCCCAAAGGCCCCGTCCGCCGGATCGCGGTTGACGCCACGCTGCGGGCGGCCGCACCCTATCAAAAAGCCCGCCGCCAAAGGAATTCTCAACTCCCCCTTGCTAAGGGGGGACAAAATGCGGACCAACCCCCTCTTGTAGGGGCGGTGCCGTGTCCACCACAGGGAGTGGTTCAGCGCCGCGTCTTTGTCGAACAGGGAGACATTCGCGCGAAGCGATTGGCCAGAAAAGCTGGGGCCTTGGTAGTATTTGTCGTCGATGCTTCGGGTTCGATGGCCCTCAACCGGATGCAGTCGGCGAAAGGTGCGGTGATGCAGTTACTCACGGAAGCTTATCAAAGTCGCGATCAAGTAGCGTTGATTCCGTTTCGCGGAGAACAAGCAGAAGTATTGTTACCGCCGACTCGTTCCATAGCTTTAGCCCGCAAGCGTTTGGAAAGGCTGCCCTGCGGCGGCGGTTCGCCTCTGGCCCACGGTTTGACTCAAGCAGTGCGAGTGGGAGTCAATGCAAAGCAGTCGGGAGATATCGGTCAAGTGGCAATTGTGGCGATTACTGACGGGCGCGGTAATATTCCTTTGGCCCGTTCTTTGGGGGAACCGATTGTAGATGGAGAAAAGCCGGATATTAAGGCCGAACTGTTAGAAATTGCTGCCAAAATTCGCGGTTTGGGAATGCAATTGCTGGTGATAGATACTGAGAGCAAATTTATTTCTACTGGGTTTGCAAAGGAGTTGGCTAAGACTGCGGGTGGAAAATACTATCACTTGCCCAAAGCTACGGAACAGTCGATCGCAGCTATGACTAAAAATGCCTTGCGAGATGCGATCGGATAAATAGTTGACAATTGACAGCTTTACAATGCTTCAGCGCGGTAACGACTAATTCTCACTGCTTGTTTCTTGGCAACAAAAAACAAGCAGCAATTAACTTCCTTCCTTTTTCTTATTTCCTTTTTCTTCCCTCGTCCTTCTTCCTTCTTCCTTCTTCCTTCTTGCTTCTTCCTTCTTCCTTCTTCCTTCTTCTAATCTTTCACTCTTTGCCGCCGCCGAGTCAAAGCCAGGGAACCCGCCACCAAACCCAAACCTACCACAGTTGAAGGTTCGGGAATTTTTACCGGCAGCGGCAGCGGGATCGCCCTTCCCGGAGTCGGAGTTGGCGAAATGCCACCCGGACTCGGCGGGCTAACTTGACCCAAAAACAAATTTCCCCATCCAGAGGATTGAGGAGCGATCTCCATCGCCAGAAAATCTGATGCCATCGCAGCTTTTGGAACTGAAATAACTGTAGCTACAGCTAATAGAATTCCGGCTGCAGGCTGCAAAAACTTGTCAGAAAACATAGTAGGCATTAGATATTACCCGTTGAGCATTGTTTCGATCGAGCTAAATTTCTTAATTAATTGTCTGGGCTTCCCCTGTCTGAGCTACCTTAGCAACTGACTTCTGCTATCTTCGACGCATCGATCTTGACATCACCCTGCTAATTAAGCTAAAGAATAGCCCTGCGGCGTTAGACAATCGTATGAGACAGTTCCGCTCGATGGCGGCAGCGAGACAGAAAACTCTGGTGCGCTACCAATTATAATCAATCAATAACCGCTTTTTACTGACAAAAATCTCTTTCTTTATCAAATCTTTAAACTTGTACAAGTTTTGCAAAAAAAGTTTAAAGCTGCCAAAATATAAGTAGCAATTGTCAGCGAACATCAAATAAAGTCCCGTGAGTAACTCTAGCAATTTCCGCGAAGCCATGCGCGAGGCCAAAAACCACGCGCTAGTAGGCCCCAACGTCATCGCCAACGCCCTCCCCTTCGTGGGCGGCGGGCTCATTTTAACTGCTGTAGGCACTTACGGCGGCCTGGGAGTAATCCGCAGTTATCCGGCAATCTTTTTTCCTACATTCATCGGCGCGATCGTCCTAGAATTAATTCTGTACTTTGTCGCTAGTGCCGCCGCCGAACAAGGCAATAAAAATACAGCTTTACCGCTGCTGGCAACCTACAGCCTGCTTTCCGGCTACACCATCAGCGGGTTGGTACACGTAGCCCTGAGAACCCAAGGTGTCGGCATCTCGGGCATCGCTTTTGCGGCCCTCGGCTGTGGGATTACTTTCATCGCCGCCCGCCAAATCGGCTCGAATCTTTCGGAAACAGACGGCATGGCACTTACCAAAACTGTTAGTTTGGGTGTCATTGCTTTGTTAGTTGTCGTTGGAGTTCAATTTCTGCTATCTATATTTGGCGTTTATGCGCCAACTTGGTTGGAAATTGGCATCTCTGGTATTGGTGTATTTCTGTTTGTCGGTGCCGCAGTTGTAGACTTTTACATTCTACCTCGCACCTACAGCGACGATCGCTATTTGCCCGCTGCTTTGTCGATGTATTTGACTTACATCAATCTGTTCATCTTTCTCCTCCGATTGTTGATTGCAATCAACGGCAGAGATTAACAAAAATTGTAGGCCAAAAACCTTAGGCCAAAAACAGCAGGTCGATCGACCTGCTGTTTTTGATTTTTATTTGAATCGCCATAAAACCCTCTCCAATGAGAGGATATCGATCGGTCATTTCACATCAAAGTTCGAGCAATCGATCGGGATCGATACCTTGCGATCGCAAATACTCAGCTAGCCGCTCAGCTCGTTGCTGTTGAACTTCTGCTCGCTGTCGTTCTACTCTCAACTCTTCGCGCATCTGCTGCATCGCTGTATCCGGCAGGGGATAGACATTTCCCGAATCATCATACCACACCAGAATTTCTTGCTCGATACCCCCGATCGGTTGCTGCGATCGCCCGATACCCAATCCCACTTCCGGCATCCAATAGGGTTCGCCAATTTGCTGTCGGTACTGCCCGTCAATCAGCTTGTAGGTTTCAAACGGTTGGTGTCGATCGCGCCTCCAAAATTCGGGATTGTAAACAATGTAATATAAAACCTCTAACCCAGCGTAAATCGACATCTTCTCGTCGTACTCCCCACCGGGTTTGTGAGACACCATTTCTAATGCTAAAATCGGTACTACCTCGTTTTCTTCCCAAACAGCATAGCTGCGGCGAGATTTTCCACCTTTGCGACGTTCCACTCCTAAACTGAGAAATCCATCAGGAACCACAGGAACTTTAGGACTGATTCCTGTAGTGTGATACACTGCCATATCTACCCCAAAATACCAATCCATGCGATCGGACCAAATGCCGGTCAGGACAAACAACAATAGATTTGGTAGTAGGTTCTGGTCTTCGTTATCCACAGGCGTATCGTCCGAACAGGGCAGGTCTTCGGTGGAGGGCAAGCTGGATTTGAGCTCTGGGGAAATCATGGCATTTGGCTCTCGATCGACATAGTTAGAGCCATTTTAGATTATAGCAACTTTTTTTAATTTTTAATTTTTAATGCGGTTAGGACTTTGGCACAGAAACCTGCTTGATTTGAAAAATCTCAGACATCTACGAAAAATTTACACAGAAACCCGGTTTCTCACCACTCGTACATCCAGGACTAGCGGTAAAATTGTTCTTTCCACGAGTTCGCAGTAGATTCGATCGAGAACCAGCAATAACATTTTGTTCGCAGTTCCTAATTTAAGCTAGAATAAATAACACACCCCACAACTAGGAGAACTAATCGTGGACATCCCAGACATCAAACACAACATCAAACACAACATAGAAACATTGCGCGATCGCCTCACCAAGCTACAAGACTATCTTTAGCTAAACAGACGGGAATCCCCACACTATACCGCCTCGGTTAGTGTGGGATGAGAGTCGCGTGAGGCTGTGATTCCACCCGTAAGCAATCTAATAATTGTAGATTTAAGCAGGGGACGGGTGGATGAGGATCCGA
>JBOFTL010001254.1:0-4098 GCA_051652045.1 Microcoleus sp.
TGGGATTGAATATCGATAAGGATACATACTTTCTGCTCCAAGAAAGTCTCCCGTCTGAATAGCGGGAGGACTCCGACACATACTCAAATGAACTAAAAACACTATAATAGACGCAACCAAAAAAGACAACAAGAATCAATGAAATCAGATCGGCAAATTTCAAAATGTCAGCAGACTGTACAAAAATGGCTAGACGCTAACAGCTATACAATCCTTGCCAATGAAATTGGCGTACAGCGCCAAATCGTGTCCAAGTGGTTTAACGGTCACGCTCGCCCGAACGTAGGGTCGATCGTAGCTATGTCCAAAGTTTTGGAAGTCCACCCGATCGACCTTGGGGCACTCCTGATGGTCAAGTGGATTGAGCGACAGTTGAATCTTTAGCGCTTTCGCAATATTTGCCATTTAACTCAATCCCGATCGAAGACCTCCCCAGTAACGCCGCCGCCTGAGCGGTAGTACCAGACCCAGCAAAGGGATCTAGCACCACACCACCCGGAGGACACCCGATCGTGATGCACCTTGTCGGCAATTCCAAACTAAATCCAGCATTATGGCCCGATCTCCCTGTCGAAGGAAATCGCCAAATCGCATCCTGGCTGTATGGCGCTTCCCGATCGTAGTAGTAAGGCTGACGATTCTGAGCCTTGACAGCAAAGATGATTGATTCGGTCGTTGCCGCAGGACGATCTGTCTTGGGGCGAGTGCCACCCTTATCCCAAGGGATCTCTTTCCGAATCGTCCAGCCCATATTTGCCATGCAAATTTGCATCTGCTGCGGGACAAGCTGTGAGGCTTTTTTGTAGTAGCTATCCGCAATATTCAGCCACAGTGTTCCCTCTGGCTTGAGGATGCGGTACAACTCCCGCAAGTATAGCTTGGCGTTGGCGACATACTGTACAGCCGATCGTTCCCACCCGTGCTGCCCTAGCCAGCCACCACAATGGATACAGTAAGTATCGTTTCGCCAACGAGATTCGCGCCGCAATTTGGCGTTCTCCTCACCGCCTTGGATAAATCGATTCTTGGCGTGCAAGCCACCACCCTCATGGTAGTAGCGCACCGATCGCCATTCATGAACGCACCCTTTAGACCCACCCCACAGCATGTTGGGTACATCGTAATGCCGCGCCCATAAGTAAGGCGGCGACGTTACGATGCAGTCCGCCGAATTGCTGGGAATCTCAGGGAGTCGATCGAGGATGTGACCTTGAAGCAGCACAGCTAAACTCCACAGATTCTTAGTTCAGGCTTCAACCCAGTCAGTTCAAGCTGACCTTTTTCCTCAAGGGTCGAGATCGCTGCCAAGAAATGTTTTTGGGTTAGCTCCTTGTCTTTCTTGCCTTTCAGCGTCATTTCAGCAGGTACTGTCCACCGAAGCAGAAATACACCCAAATCGAATTTACGCCGCTCATCGTGCCCATCTAGCTTCAAAGCTAGGTAAACGTATGGGACAGCGCCGATCGTGCCAGTCCCCCACATCCCCAACAGTTCCTGACGGGAAATTCCGTATTCCTTACTGTAATCCGATTCTTGCGGAGCTGCTGGCTCCAATTGCGTTACTTGCTGTTCCATTATTCTAATCCTGAAAATGCGTCGTCATATTAGCTCAACTAGTCGTCATCCGCAACTAAAAAAATGACGCGGGAGGGTATTGCTTCACAACCCGATCGACCGATCCGGCGTAGGATGCCCGATAGTTGGCAAGGGCACGATCGTCCATATCCCAAGTTGGATCGTATTTGGATTTGCGGCCTTGCTTGCGGACGGTGGTTGAGTCTTCCAAGTCGTCGTTGTGGGAGCCTGTTAGTTCGTTGGTGGAGTATTCGGATAGGTCGATTAGAGATAGTTGCTTAGAAATCATTGCAATTCCCCACTACTGCGAGCATTCGATCGTCTTCTGTTGGCATGGCTGACCCAATATCATCAGCAATATCAGACCAGACGACCTCGACAGAAATCGCCTCATCGCCGACGCTCATCTTCAGTGCTGCCATTTCAGCACGCCAATCTCGATTATGGTGGGTTTTGATAGCCTGACAGCAGGCCACTACATCTGCATCTTTCTCGATCGCTGACAGCATTGGGCCATTCAACTGACTCAATCGCTTTCCCGTCAGTGCCAAATGCTCCGCCATCAATCGGTTCGCTGCTTGCCTGCGAGCATTCCGCCACCGATCGTACAAATCCTCTCCCGCCTGCACGTCGAGCTGCATCCACTGCCTAACGTAAGCAGGGCATGAAGCAACCTCCGGCTCCGCGAATGGCAATGCCTTTCTCTCTTGACTGTGACTGTGAGCAAGCTCGATCGCCTTCTCGCAAAACCATTTTGGCTTTGGGAAAAACTCTAATTCTTTCAGTGCTGTGCCGCAGCATTGCAGGAATCGATCGTCGCTCAAATGACTCACCGCACCATAGTACGCAGAAATCGCCTCCGGGCTGAGCGTTGAGCCGCCCAACATTTCTCGCAATAGCTCAATCTGAGCCTGAAACAAATCAAAATCTAACATGCGTACCTCGCCTGGATAATCTTCTTCGCTTCAGCCATATTTGCCTTGAATTCCGCCTTGGCTCGTTCCGCCGCCGTCGTCCCCACATCCGGTAGCCCTGCACCCTTCGCCGCCGCCTGTTGCTCCGATCTCAGCAATGCTGTTTCCCAAGCTCTCGTCTCTAAAAATTTCGCAGCACCGGGCGGAAAGTTTTTCTCACCCCGCATTCGCAACTGCCCCTGCTGCACCAAATACGCATCCACACCCCGCCAAAACAGATCATCGATCGCACCCTCATCAACCAATCCCTGCCAGGCTATTTGCGCATCCCGCATATTCCCAAAACTACTATTTCCATCACCGATCGCTAGTACCCCTTGATAAGCACGCCTAAAACGGGCGAAGTTGGGGTCGGATGATGACTTACACCCGAACGCCTGTTCAAGCGCCCCACGCGCCGGATTTCGCGCCGCTGACGCGCCGGAACGATCCGATCTCGATTTGGAATTTTGAACAGGGACAGATTGATGTAATTCAATCTCTGAACTGAGCAATTCACCCTCGATCGATTCTTCAACGATCGGGTTTTCCAAAATTTTGGAAATTGGATTCTCTAAAACTAAATCCGGTTCACGAGAAAAAGTTTCTTCGCGCGCACGCGCTTCCGGATCTTCTCTTTTCTTGATCTGATCTTGATCTGTATCTTGATCTAAGTCTTTATCTAATCTTATCTGTAACGTGACATCGCGTGACGTGGGCGTGACATCGCGTGACACTTCAGAGATTTTTTCCTTCTGTCTCGCTCTCTGCTTGCGTTTCCGCTCTCTGGTTGATTCTGGCGAATCGCTGGGCTTGGAATGCTGTCTTTTTTCCCAATTGATGATTTTTATCCCCCCATTTGAGTAGTCAATCATGCCCTTGGTTTTGAATTTATCTAGTAAATATTTGAAGTCTTGGGAGTCGTAATCGCAAAGGTCAGCAATATCATCTATGTCTGCGGTTATTAGCCCTCGATCGTCGCTTTGGCTGGATAGACAAAGTAGCGTTATCCATGCCCATTTCTCTTGCGAGCTGAATCTCCTTAGCTTGATATCACCAATAATGTTGTGGTCGAGTTTGAACCAAGTAATAGACATCTAGTCCTCCTGCGGGTAGTATCTTGGGCCACGGCTTTGCTGCATCCTGAAAACCTTCAAATCATCTGCGAACTGTTTATCCCAAGCATCGATCGCGGCATCAACCGACTCAAATCGATCGTTGAGCCGTGCCCGTCGAATGGTGTATTTCGAGGGTGGCAGCTCGACAATGAATTCGGTAGACAGCAACCACTGATAGAATTCTTCGGCGGATTTTGCCAGTGTGTTGGCATTGGATTGCCGATGGCATAGTGTGGAGATCGTATCCACCTTGATTACTGACTGAATCTTGAATCGTGCCAAGACGGATCTCCCGTAGCCAGCCATTTCGTAATCAGACAGTGTTGCTCCACGCCTAGCCGAAGCCGTGCGTCTGTCAGCTAATTGCATTTATTCCTCCTGTGAACTATGAAGCGCAGTAGTCAGCATTTGCATTGAATTCGTCCAACGCAAATTTGAACAGGTCAAGCACG
>JBOFTL010001255.1:0-7849 GCA_051652045.1 Microcoleus sp.
ATTCTGATGGAAATCAGATGAACCGGGATCTAAATGGTGCCCGTGGGATTTTCCTTCGGGCATCGGTTGATACGCCTTGGTTGAAGTCACACCTCAACTTATGTATTTGTTAGCATTCGTTAGCAAAAAAGTATCGGAACACCTGGAAACCGCGACAAAACCGCCGAATTCCAGCAGATCGATGTCTAAGACGACGATTAAGACCGAACATCTAACCATTAACGGCAAAAAAGCAGTGCGATTGTATGAATCCTATGACGACGGGTTTCCCGCAGGCATTGTCACCTATGTTGCCACAGGAAAAAAAGAAACAATTATACTATTGACTCTTTACTCCGACAGTGATACTGAAAAGCAAGTTCAGCAAATTCAAGATTCGATTCGCATTACTGAATAGCATTAAATTCGGCACGTTGAACAACAAGGCTTTTTCCATCTGGTTGAGCCGAGAATCTCCGCATCGTCAACAACTATCAAGGCAATTCCACCGAAGTCGGTTTAGCAATGTGCGGCAGTCCCCAACCGAGTTTTTCCCGCAAAATGTGGAAATATTCAAAACGCTGCACCCGCACGAAACGGGCAATATAGGGCGATCGCTCGACTTGTACCCAATCTTCCGGCAACACGTAACACCCGCCGTTGCCATCTACCACCATCACCAATCGATTCGGACTTGCCGGTAAAATCTTCACCGGCTCGTTGTTGCTAAACACCAAGGCCCGCGAAGCCATAGAATGGGGACACAGAGGCACTAACTGCAACACCGGCACTCCCGGAATAATTACCGGACCTCCCGCCGACAGTGCGTAAGCTGTCGATCCTGTCGGAGTTGAGATAATTACCCCATCGGCTGCAATATCA
The DNA here is from genome assembly GCA_051652045.1 of Microcoleus sp. Taxonomy (GTDB): domain Bacteria; phylum Cyanobacteriota; class Cyanobacteriia; order Cyanobacteriales; family Microcoleaceae; genus Microcoleus. Next base: position 862 of record JBOFTL010001255.1, read on the forward strand.
ACAGCAGCGTGCCGCCCGATCGCGACTTCAAAATGGCACATACAAGTCAGCGGTTCCCGGTGCAGCACCATTTCATTCAAGCACAAGGCTTCCCAGAGACAGTCGTTGTCCCGAAACAGGCGTACCGCCAACATCGATCGCTCTTCGATGTCGTATTCTCCCGCGATCGCCTTTTCCAAAGCTTGCGGCAGCAAATTCAAGTAAGTTTCCGTCAAAAAACCCATGTGACCGGTATTGACAGTCAGCAGTGGCACCCCAATGGGGGCGACTTGGCGAAATGCAGACAGTACGGTACCGTCGCCTCCCAACACCACTGCAAACTCCATGTCGCTGTCAAAACCGGGGGGAACCAATTGCTCGATCGGCGTGTGGCACATCGGGCGATCGGGGCTGGAATAGCCCAAAATTCCCCCGGCACCGGAAACCGCACAGACATCCCAGCCGCGGGAAGTCAGCTTGTCTTTGAGCTCCTCGGCGATCCGACAAGCGACAGGTTTAACGTCGTTGTAAATAATCCCAGCTTTCGGCACGTTAAAATGTAAAGGGCATCTTTTGTTTGCTGCGTTTCTTAGTTTTAGCCTGCTCGTATTCTATTTCTTTGAGCTTCTTGGTAATCAGATTAAAGTATTCTTCTAGGTAAGATTCCAAAGTAGTAGTTTCTTTGGGATCTAAGCCGAAAACTTCATAAACATCATCCATCGAAGCTTTTAACGGTTTTCCGGCTGCCAAAACTTCTGCAAAAGCCAATCGATCTGCAATGTTCCAACTCCACTGAAAGAACTTAGCAGCTTCGCGGGTCGCCCGCAACAAGGCATCTGGAGTCCGCGTAATTTTAGCTTGTTTCCCCGACAATCTTTCGCACAACCTCACGATTTCGTCGGCGTCCCAAGCGCGACTTCCCACCACCGGAAAAGTCTTTTTCTCGGTTTCGGGAACCGAAAGAGCCCGGACGGCAAACTTTGCTACGTCCTGGGTGTTCATGTAGGCTAGGGCCGATGGCTTATTGGGCAGCCAGACTGCCTGACCGTCTAAAATCGGCATGGCGTAAAGTCCCAACAGTCCTTGCAAAAAGCCGCAAGGTCTTAATATTGTATAGTCCAAACCTGATTCTGCTAAAAATAGTTCGTTACAGCGCTTGATTTCCAACAAGGGGACTTGGGGATATTTCTCGGCATCGAGAAATGAGAAGAATACATAACGCTTGATGCCGGCGGCGACTGCTGCTTGAATCAAAGCTACTTTTCCGTCCCAGTCTACTCTTTTAATGCTCAGAGAATCGGCAGCGCTGGCTGTTGCTGCGTCAATAATTGCGGTGACGCCTGCTAGTGCCGGAGGTAGGCTGTCTGGCTGGCACAGGTTCCCCGGAACGAGTTCAGCGCCCCATTCTTTCAAAAATGCTGCTTTTCTGTAACTTCTTACCAGACAGCGCACTTGATAGCCTTCGTCTAGGGCGCGGCGGGCTATTTGGCGGCCGAGGGTGCCGGTGGCTCCTACAATCAGTAACGTCATCTAGGGATTAATTATGAATCTTAAAGTTTCTATAAGCATCCTATCAGGTATTTCTCAGTTTTGTATCAAAACTTAACAAAAAGCCGAATTTTTTACTTTGGGGCTGCCAGAGAGGGAGATAAGGAGAAATTAATATGTAGGGTGCGCATTGCGCACCTTACCAATATATTTACCTGTGGGAAAAATTTATTCTTCGCCACCTTGGATTTTGAGCAGCAGGAAGCCTCCGCCGATACCTACGAAAATTAGGGAAAACGACAAAAAGGCTGCATTTAAAAATTCAGGATTCATGGAATTGACATCTCCGTTGGGCGATCGCATTAAACAACGATAATATAATTCGGGGCAGCAGGCTAGCCAAATGCTAAAATTTCAGAGCCAAATTTGCCGCATTTAGGAAACCACTGCCGTGAGTCCCGATCGCCCTTTAAAATTAGCTGTTACCCTCGGAGATCCGGCGGGAATCGGGCCGGAAGTAATTCTCAAGGCTTTAAACGATCCGATCGATGCTGCTAACGTCACAATTATCGGTTCTCGGACTATTTTGCAGCAAACCTACGACAAGCTGCGATCGCACCATCCAACAGCAGCTTTAGCCAATCCAGAAACCTTAAATATTATCGATGTCCCAGCCGATCGCAAGTGGGGCGAAATTATCCCCGGCGTGGGAAATGCGGCTAGCGGGGCGGCCAGTTTTGCGTACATGGAAAATGCGATCGCCCGTACCCTCGCAGGCGAATTCTCGGCCATCGTCACCGGCCCGATTTCTAAAATTTGTTGGCAAGCCGCCGGTTACAATTATCCGGGACAAACAGAATTGCTCGCCCAAAAGGCAAACTCGCAACGCTTCGGAATGCTGTTTGCTGCCAAATCTCCCCACAGCAACACCTTGCTCATCTTGTTGCTAGCTACCACACACATTCCACTTTGTCAAGTACCCGATGCTTTGAATCCGGAATTGTTGAGCGAAAAACTCGAATTGCTGGTAGAGTGTTTGCGGGAAGATTTCGGCTTGGAAAAACCGAGAATAGCGGTTGCTGGCTTGAATCCCCACAGCGGCGAAAATGGCAAACTGGGAAAAGAAGAGCGAGACTGGATGATACCTTGGTTGGAAACGCAGAAAACTCGCTTTCAGCAAGTGCAGTTAGACGGGCCCATTCCCCCGGATACTATGTGGGTAAAACCGGGTAAAGCATGGTACGGTTTAGCCGAGGCAGCACATGATGCTTATTTGGCAATGTACCACGATCAGGGGTTGATTCCAGTTAAGTTAATGGCTTTCGATCGAGCGGTCAATACTACAATTGGCTTGCCTTTCGTCCGCACATCTCCCGACCACGGTACGGCTTTTGATATCGTGGGTCAAGGAATTGCGGATGATTCCAGCATGAAAGCTGCTTTGCAATTAGCGGCAGAGTTGGCAAACCGCAGACAGTTGACAGTTGACAGTTGAGAGTTGATAGTTGAGAGTTGATAGTCGATCGATTGAGAGTTGACAATTGACAGCGGATTGGGGCAAGTATGAGTTGACAGGCGATCGCGATGGTTTTAAAAGTGGAATTTAAATCTGACTCTCAAAATAATCCGCTGAAGGAGGGCAGGAAAAATACCCTCTTAACATTGGGCAAGAATTTCCACCATTCCGATCGATATTCGTTCCTGCAGGGTAAAGCAAGTTACTAATTTTATTTCATCATTATTTAAGATCCAATCTGGGTGGCACACTATGGCAGAGCAAGAGCAAAATTTAGAGGGAATCGATCGGTCAGAACCAGTTTTCGAGCAAAATTTGGCAGCCCACAAAACAGGCGAACAACTTCAGGAATTACTGGAAATTTTGACGGAATTACAATTTTTGCGGAAGTCAAAAAAAGAAGTCGGTAAAATTTATTTGCCTCTTGCCGAACAGCCAGCCTATCGAGTTGAAAACGATCGCCCCCAGCAAAATCAATTGTCTTTTACGATCGAACCCCCCGCCAGCCAAGAAGTATCAGAAAACAGCGAAGAAGAAAATTCAGCCGACATCCTAGAACCAGATCCCTGGGATGAAGATGAACCTGAAACCGATCCAACGCCAAGAGATCGCGTATCGTCGGAAGCAGAATTAGAACAAGCAGTTGAGAAGTTTAAACGGTTGCAGCAACTGTTATTTGAAAGGGATGTACCGGAATTTTACAGCAGTGTTTTGAACGTGGAACAGCGGCTGGCAAATTTTGAAAGGCTGCTGACTGAACCTGTGGAATTGATGAAGTTATTGACTCCGTTAATTCCCGAATTGTTGTATGACACAATTAGGGAATTAAAAGCAGAATTGAGATCTTCGATCGCAGCCGATGGCACTCCCACAGTCGATCGCACTGAAATCGAAGCTAAAATTGTCGAACTGCAGGATCGAGTGGCAATTCTATCGCAGCAGCGTAATGCTAGCCCGGAAGAGTTAGTCGAATGCTTGATACCGATAATTGGCGATTTGCTCGATCGCAAAGTAGCTGAGTCCAAAGTAGAAGTAGTAGAGGCAGTATCCCCAGCAGTTAGTGAAGTAATTAGCCACCAAAGCGGACTCGAAGAAAAAGTAGCACAAATTGAAGACGAATTCGCTGAGGTGCAGCAACGGTTTCAACAGCAGCCGCAAGATGTGGTACAGCAGTTATTGCCAGTAATTAATGAGTCACTGAACCGCAAAATTGGCGAGTTAAAGTTAGAGGTTATAGAAGCGATCGCACCTTCAGCACAGGTCAGAATTGCTTGGGCAGAAATTGAAGAAAAAGTATTAAATATAATTGAAGCAAGACTTTCAGATCGGCAACCGCCAATCCATCAGCCTGAAGAACTTGTATCGCGAGTGATTCCGGTGATAACTGAGTTGCTAAACCGCAAAATAGATGAATCTAGAGCGGAAGTAGAAGCTGCGATCGCACCTTTGATAGAAGGGACGATCGAGCGTCGGGAAACTCAGGTAAAATTGCTAAATTTAGAGAGTCAAGCAAACCACCTGCAGCGACAGCAAAAATCTCAGCCCGAAGAGATCATGGCAAGGCTGATGCCGTTAATGATTGAGTCTCTGAACCGCAAAATTGATGAAACAAAGTTAGAGGTGAAAGAGGCGATCGTACCTGCTGTTGCGACGACACTGGAAAATAGCGGGATTGCCGATAAAATAGCGAGTAGCGATCGCAAACTTGTTGAAGTTCAAGAACAATTATCAGCTCAAATTGAAGGATTGATGGCAAGGATCATGCCAGCAATTAAGGAGATTATTCATAGCAAGATTGGCGAGGCAAAATTAGAGATAGAATCTGCGATCGCGCCCGCTGTTGATGCAATTATTCAGAACCGCCGGCTCGAAGAAAGACTCGGGAGAATCGAACAAAAAATTGTCGCGATCGAACACCGAATCTACGAATCAACAGATTTGTTTACAGATTTACTGAAACCTTTGATCGATGAGTTGATGCTCAGCCATCACGATCGACTGGAAAAATCAGTAATTGAATCAATTTTACCATTGTTAGATGAAGTGGTAAATTACAATTACAAACTCAGCGACAAAGTAGCAAACTTAGAAAATAAAGTCAATAATGCTGAATGGGGGGGCGATCGCGAAGCAATAATTAATAGAATTCAAGCAGCAATGCCGGCAATCATGCTGCAAGCGATCGACGAATCAAAAGCAACATTCGCCGACATCGTATCGCCGATAATTGATGAAATTATTGAGGCTAAAACCAAGCAAAACAGGCAGTCAATGGGAGCAGCCCTAGCCCCGGCAATTCCCGTAGCAATTACCCACAGGATCGGCGAATCTCCAAAAGAAATTGCACGGGCGATCGCGCCGGAAATGGCCGCAGCGATCGAGCAGCAGATTAAGCTGGAAAAAGAAGCCATGTCGGATGCACTGTACCCGATTATCGGCAGTACGGTTTTAAAATCCATTGCCAATACCATGCGGGCAATTGATGAAAAACTCGAAAAAGCTTTAAGTTTTGAGGGAATTAATCGCAAACTAAAAGCCAGATTTCAAGGAATTTCTGAAGCCGAACTTCTGTTGAAAGAAACTACACCGCTAACGGTCAAAGCTGCATTCTTAATTCACAAACAATCTGGTTTGATAATAGCAGGAGCGCAAGCTTCCGAAGCCGAACAATTAGAATCCGATATGGTAGCAGGAATGCTAACAGCTATTCGCGCTTTTGTCAACGATTGCATCGCTCAGTCTGGGAGTATTGCTGAAGTAGATTCCATAGAATACGGCACGTCGAAAATCTTATTGGAAGTGGCGGGATATTGCTATCTAGCAGTAGTAATTCAAGGAGAAACCAGACAGTGGTTTCAATACAAAATGCAAGCCATCCTCAAACATATTCTCCAAGAATCCGGCAGCCAAATACAGTCATTTAATGGCGATCCGGCCGCTGTTCCCGCATCGATAGGTTCCAACTTACAAAAATTATTCAATGTGGAGGAAAAAGAGAAACCCTCAAAATCTTCACCTTTATTAATTGGAGGTTTGGCAGCTTTAGGATTAATTGTGGTGCCTTGGGGAGTCACTCAATATTTAGGTGGAGTCGAACGCAAATTGGAAGCAGAGACTAATTTAGCTTTGCAGTCGGCTCCCGAACTATCAGTTTATCGCTTGATGGCAGATGTGAGAGGTCAATCCGTAGAGCTTTCGGGAAGAGTGCCGAGTCAAAAGCTGCGATCGAAAGCCGAACAAATCGCCAAACAAACAGTTCCCAAACTCAAGATAGACAATAAAATTATAGCAGTTGAAGTGCCTCCCGATCCGGCTTTAGTCGAAGCTGAAGTCAAGCGAGCTGCAGCTATTTTAAACAAAGTAGAGAGCATTGACATATCGGCCAACTATGCAGATGGAAAAGTTGCGGTAGTAGGGAGTGCCACCCGTCTCGGAGATGCGGAAAAAATCACTCAAGCATTCGCAAAAATTCCAGGGGTGAAGTCAGTAACAAATACCTTGGGTATCGGTACCAAACAGCAGTCGCAAGCAAGGGCAATTCGCCTTTATTTTAGTTCCGCTTCGCCAAGTTTGAGTCCGAAAGATATCTCAGAAAAACTGAGAAAAATTAAGGATTTGATGTCAGAAAATCGGGAAATCAAGTTGAGGATAATCGGTTACAGCGATTTCAAAAGCAGTCCTGATGAGAATCAAAAACTGGCGTTAGAAAGGGCAAGAAATGTGAAAGCAGCTCTTGTCAGATTGGGAATTAAAGGTGACAGAATGCAAATTGCTGCAACTAACAAATTTCCCGAAGGTGTGGAGGCAAATCAACCGCTGTGGTTGAGAAGAGCGGTAACTTTTGAAGTAATAGGCAGTTAGCTAAACAGACGGGAATCCCCACACTATAGCGCCTCGGTTAGTGTGGGATGAGAGTCGCGTGAGGCTCCGATTCCATCCGTAAGCAATCTAAATAATTGTAGATTTTAGCCGCTCCCGGGTGGATGAGGATCCGAACAAACTCTT